>NZ_JBEYUS010000004.1:0-124105 GCF_040643635.1 Saccharopolyspora sp. NPDC047091 | reverse complement strand
AGGCGAAGGCGGAGGCGAAGGCCAGGGAGGACGCGAAGGCGAAGGCGGAGGCGAAGGCCAGGGAGGACGCGAAGGCGAAGGCGGAGGCGAAGGCCAGGGAGGACGCGAAGGCGAAGGCGGAGGCGAAGGCCAAGGAAGACGCGAAGGCCAAGGAGGAGTCCGAGCAGAAGGCTCGACCCGGGCTGAAGGCCGACCTCTCGTCGACCAAGGATCACTACGCCGTACTGGGCGCCGCTCGCGGTGAGGACATCGCGGACATCAGGAAGAAGTGGCGCAAGCTGCTGATCGCGAACCACCCGGACAAGAACCTCGACAACAAGGAGATGGCGCAGGCCAACACGGTCAGGATCAACGCTGCCTGGAAAGTGTTGTCGGACCCCGAGCAGCGTCAGCAGTACGACGACCGGCTCAGGATGGAAGAGGAGTACGCCAGGTACGCCCGCGCCGCGTACGGCGACGCCGCCGGGCCGTCGTCCGAGCGACCTGAGCGCCGGCACACCGGGCCGACGGCGGAGTCCGAGCCGGACAGTCGTCGAGAGCGCCCGCACCGCAGCCACACCGAACCCCAGGAGTTCTCCGGTGGTCGAACCGGGCGTCCGAGCAGCGGGCCGCGCGTCTCGCCCGAAGAGATGGGGCTGGCGCGCGGCCGGTCCCTGTTCACCTCGGAAGGGCGAACTTTCTGGGACACCGTGATGTTCCGGCTGGACAGCGTGTGGCAGCGACCGATCTACAGCCAAGCCCAGTTCGACCCGCGCGGCCAGGTCAAGATCGGCGTCAGCTTCGTGTGGACTCCCAGCCGGATGGCGGACTTCTACACCAGCATCGGCATGCCCCAGATGGACCAGGTGATGCGCACGGCCGAGGCAGAGGACCTGGGTGAGGCACTGCGCCACCGCCGCCACGCCGACCTCGTGTGGCCGTCGTGGGGGGAGCAGGGAAAGCGGTACCCGATCGTCAGTGACGTGCTGACCGCGGACGGGGCGCGCTTCCAGCTCCCGCCCGGAGCGGTGTACCTGCAGGGCAAGGCGCTCGACAAGCCGATGGAGGTCCGTGCGGACGGTGCCGCCCTCGCCCTCGTCAACCTGCACTCCACGCATTTCCAGGAGGCCTACGCGCTGAACCGGCGGGGCTCGTTGTTCGCCATGGCGTGCGGTCTGACCCAGAACCAGCACTCGTTCCGGTTCATGCGCGAGTTCCGCCGGGCCGGGTACGCGAATCCGGCGCACTTCCCCCGGGACGTTCTGGGCCTGTACATCACTCCTAACGAGGAGCACCTCGTGCTCGGCGTCTCGGGGAACGCGGGCATTCGGAGCTATCCGGGGGGCAGCCTCTCGACGAGGCGGATTCCGACCTCGGTGTCGGACCGCTACCTCTACAGCCCGGACGAGCTGGACCAGATCAGGCTCGAGTCGCGGATGACTTCCCCGGAGGATCTGCCACCGCGCCCGCCGACCGAGCACCGCGGCCCGGACGAGCAGCCGGGACGAGTCGATTCGCGGGCTGCGGAGCGAGAATCCACCGGCCCGGACGAGCGGATCCGCTCGCGGGCACAGGCGGCGCTGCTGAACTTCGACCCGCCGGGCGCGTCCCGTGGTGGCCGGTCGACGACGCCGGCGGGAACGGGCGGCCATCGGCCGGAGACCCCGCTGGGCATGGGCGGTGCCGAGGCGCACGAGCTGACGACGTACCCGACGCTGCGGCCCGTCGAATCGGAGGCCGCCGGTGCGGACTCGCCGCGATCCGGCGGCGCGCACGGCGTCACCGGGCGCGGCGCGGGACGGGGTGGTCTGGAGACGATCCCCGAGGAGCCCGCCGACGCCACCGAGCCGGCCATCGCCGAGCAGGAGCGCACCGAGGAGGTCTCGTCCGAGCAGGACTCGGTGGTCGACCGCGCACTGCGGGAACGGCCGGAGGTCGACGGCGAGATCGACGGCACCCGCATCCGGGCGAAGATCAAGGACCTGGTGCGCGACCCGAAGCCGGGCAACACCGAGTTGGACGAGCGCGTCGACATCGCCTTCTCGGACCAGAACCTCAAGGACGGATTCCGCGCGGGCCTCGAAGGTCTGCACATCGTCGACCTCGGGGACAAACCCGGACGGGGCCCGCGCGTGGTGCTGGACGTGACCGAGCTGTCCGAGCCGGAGGACCAGCTGCCGGGCACCGGCGACGTGCGGACCTCCGGCGGCCGGGAGCGGGTGCTGCACCAGGTCTCCAGCAGCAGGGCCAAGGCGCGCGCCGAATCCGCAGGGGTCCGGGTGCCGACGCCGTTCGTGGCGGTGTCGGGGAAGCTCGCCGGAGCCGCTCACCAGCGCGAGTCCAGCATGAGCTCCGCCGCGAAGCGCGGTACGTCGACCGAACTCACCGAACCGCACCTGCCGGTGGCCGCCACCCGGCACCAGGCCCGCTACCGGATCTCCGTCACCTCCGCGGGACGTCGTCCGCAGCGCTACTCCAGCGATGCGGTGGCGGACCTGCGGCTGAAGTGGCCCCTGCGCTCGGAACTGAACCCCGAGGGCGGCCTGCGGATGGGGAGCCCGGAGGCGATCGAGCACGTCGACTTCTCCGGCGCCGGCGGCATCTACCGGGCGGTGCGCGACAAGCTCGGCGGCGACTTCTCCCCGAACGACGCGGCGGAGCTCGATTTCCGCACCATGCTCGCCGAACTCGGCGCTGAGGGCAGGTCGCTGCTCAGCGGTGAGGTGCTGCGCAAGACCTTCGACTTCGCCAATGCCGGCAAGCCCGTCGACGTCCTCATCGGTGTCGCCGATCTCCGGCCGCTGCGGGCCACCACCGCCCAGGCGAAGCTCACCCGCACTGAGCTGACCGGTGGGGAGATCTCCTCCGGCGAGGCGATCACCTTCCGGCACGGCGGCGGTGGCGGCATCGCGGGCGGCGATGTCACCGGTGTCACCGGGCTGCTGTTCGGCCCGCAGGGCGAGGACGTCCGGAACAAGATCCACAACGGTTCGGCGGTCGCCGGGCACGAGCACGTGACCACGGAGAACTACGAGGGCCCGCTCGACGAGCTGCTGGCGAACCTGACCTACGTGGTCGACGTCCTGCCCCGGAACGCCCGCGCCACGTCGGGTGAGCCCGCCTTGGTCGAGGGGACGGTCACCAGCAGGCTCAAGCCGCACAACGCCGAACAGCACGGGTGGACCAACAGCGTCGCCGCCGCGCCGGTCGAGCTCCCCGCCCGCGAAGCCGACGCCGGGCAGGCCCGCAACGCCCCGGACCGGGTGGACGCGGTGCACCGCTTGCCGAAGGCCACGGTCGACGCGCTCGTGGGCCCCGCGCTGTCCGAACTGGCCGTCCGGGGGCACGTGGCCGCACGTGAGTTGCCGCGGACCGCGCAGCGGATGCGGCGCTTCGTCCAGGACCACGCGAGGGAGATCACCCGCGGAGACGGCGTGCGGTTCCCGCTCAGCGCGTTGTACGAGGACGCGCCGGACGTGTTCTTCCACGGGAACATGGACCTGGATCGGGCGGAACTCGCCGCGGATGAGCCCGGAAAGACCATCGGCGGCAAGCTCGTCTCCACCTACCAGCGCGTCACGGGGCAGACCAAGGACCGGACCCGCGCGGGCGGGATCGGCGGAATGGGCTACGCCGACATCTTCTGGCCCGGCCTCACCGGGCTGACCTTGGACCACACCAACACCGCCGGGGACACCATCGCGCGCAAGGTCGCCCACGAGCAGTCGTTCACCGGGAAGGGACAGGTCCGGCGGTACGCGTACCCGGCCGAGTTCACCACGCGCCTCGGTGGCACCTGGTCGAATCCCGGTACGGCGTTGCCCGGCGTCACCGGTGAAGTCCACGTGGCGGCCGCGGACTCGCCGGGCACCGCGCTCGGGGAACCCGGCGGGGAAACCGAGCCGGACCAGGCCTGGCAGGACGGTCCCGCGGGGCACCGCGGGCGCGACGGTGACCTGCCCGCCGGTTTCGAGCTGGATTCGCTGGCTCCGGTGCCCGGCTTGCGGCGGACCACGGCGAACATGCTGGGCGGAATTCCCTTCCACCGGTGGCGGGAAGCGTTGAAGCGACCGTTCATCGGACGCGCGCCCGCCAAGTTCGACGAGCACCACGGGCACTGGCTGCGCAGCAACGCGGGCCGGTCGAACGACCCGGGTGAAGGCGTGCTGAACGAGCGCAACGCCGGTCTGGGCGGGCTGGAGGTGTTCAGCTCACCGGAAGAGCGGATGGCCGGTTTCGCCGGGGCGGTGCTGCTCGGAGACCGCCGCGAGCTCAAGACCCACAACCGCGGCGGAGTCGCGGGCAGCCGGGAGCTGCACGCGGACATCTCGCTGCGGACGCGGTTGAGCAATCCGACTCCGATCCGGATCGATGAGCACCACTGGTTCACCGACAAGAGCAATTCGGAGACCGACCGCGCCGTCAACCTGGAGAAGTCCCTCATGGGCAAGCTCCGGGCCGGGGCGTTCGCCGTCCTCCCGGTGAACAAGGAGTCCGGGATGGGCGCCGGGCTGGGCGGCGAGCTCGCGTACACCCGCGGCTCCGGCACGGCCGAATCCCGCAACGCCAAGAGCACCGAGGCGGCGGGTCACTACGAGCGCGGCTACCTGATCCGCTACGACGGTGAGCACACCGCGCACACCTCGGTGCGGCGGCGCTGGGAAAGCCTGCTGCGCAGGCTGCACGACGGAACCCCGGTGCACGCGACGAAATCGCTCCGGCAAGCCGGCTACGCCACGGTGTGGGTTCCGGCCGGCGAGATCGACCAGGTCGGCCGGCTCGCCGAAGCCGACATCGCGAACCTGCGACCGGAGGACGCCGAACGGTACCGCTGGGCCCACGGACCGGATGCCGCGGTGGACGAGACACCGGCCGTTGCGCCTTCGGGCGGGGAAGCGCGGTCGCAGCAGGACGAGCCCCGGGATGTCGAGCCGGCCCCCGCCGTCCGGCCACCCGACGACGTCGGACGCGGCAAGGGCGTCATCGCCGCGCACCGGTTGAAGGCGGGCGGCGAGCTGGCCGAGGGGATCACCGAGCAGCTGGCCCGCCGGTCGCGCGCGAACGGGCAGTCGACCAGCATGCGGTCGCAGACCCTGTCCGCCGTGCTGCGGGCGCTGCGCGGGGCGCGGGCGTCGATCGATCCACCGGCGGCGCAGCGCTTGTTCGACTCGCTCAACGAGCGCATGATGCGGGACTCGGTGTGGCCGGTGCTCGGTTCGCGCAAGGGCGACCCGGTGCTGCGGGAGATCGTCAACGGCGGGTGGCCGCTGCTGGTGGTCACCGACCAGCCCTTCGGCCGCGTCGAGCAGCTCGTAGTGGTGCGCGGCACCCCGCGCGGAGGACGTTTCCACCAGACGATCGGGCAGCCCGCGGACCCCGGCAGGCCCGAACGTTCCTCGGAGCACGAGTTCATCCGCCAGTCGCGCCAGTACGACACGCACGGGTTCTTCGGCAGGCTCACCGCCTTGTTCGTCGGCTATCCGCAGGCGACCGGGGCTCCGGCGGGCCTGATCGCCCCCGGCGGCTCGCTCACCTACAACACGGTGAGCCAGCCGGAGCACGTTCTCGAGCACACCACCGGGGCGCTCGCCGACCTGGAGGGCGCGAGCCACCAGTTCGTCCACGACTTGGACCTCGAGATCGACGTCCACCCCTATGCCTCACCCGGCGCCTACCGCAAGCTGCTCCCGGACTGGGTCTCCACGCTGAGCTCCCCGGTGCTGAGCGAGCCGTGGTCGGGCAGCTTCACCGTGCCTGACGCGATCCGGTCGACGGTGCCGGTGCAAGAGACCATCCCGCTCGGTTCTCCCGAACCGGAACCGCTCGCGGAGCAGGCCTTGTCGTTGCGGCACGACCAGCAGCAGCGCGGGCTCCCGCTCGGATTCTCGGCGAACGCGGTCGTGCACGTCGGCCGTTTCGCGGCGCCGCGGCTGCGCGAGGCCGTGAAGAACCTCTTCCTCGGCGGCGATGGGCGGCACCGTCCCCGGCTGCGTCCCGGCGACGCCTACTCCCTGCTGACCGAGGTGCACGTCGACAAGCTGCGCAACAACCTGCCGAGCGCGATGTCGGCGAGCGGGTACCAGGCCGAACTGACCAGCGGCCCCCTCGCCGGGGTGGTGATCAAGGCGGGGCTCACGCAGCGCAAGCTGCACCAGGTGCTGGACGGATCGCTGAAGCCGAGCGAAGCCGAGGAACGGCTCGTGAAGTGGGCGGCGGACCAGGGCCTCGACTGGGGCCCGGCATTCATGCTCCAGTTCCGCGATCCCCAGATCCAGAACTCGACCTACCGGCCCGTCCACCAGCTCGCCGAGCTGGAGAAGCCGGCGGGCCAGTGGAATCGGAAGCAGTCCACCGAGTTGTCGGCGAAGCTCAAGACCGATGCCGCCGAGCACCGGACCATGTACCTGGTCACGGCGGTCGCCCGGTGGCGGGTCGAACCGAGCTACCGGGGCAACGGCAACCCGGCGGAGTGGGAGCACCCGATCAGCACCGGCCGCGACGAGCCGATCCCGCTTCTGGTCGATCGTCAAGGGCTGCTCGACCTCGGTTTCGAGCTCCCGGCCCCGGGCGAGGAGAACCGGGCCGAGGACACCGGCCCCGCGCGGGAGGAGATCCTGCCGCTGCCGGACGGGACGAGCGACCAGGTCACCGGCGAAGAGCCCCCTCCGGAGTCCACTGCGGACCTGCCTGCGCGGCCGAGCGAGCTTCCCGCGGCCGCGGACGGTGCACACGGCGGATCGCCGCGGCGCGATCGCGAGATCGACGTGCGCCTCGACGAGGGACGCGCGCTTCCGCTCGGCATGGACGACCGGGATCTCGACGACGTCGACGACTCGGCGCACGAGCACCGCTGGATGGTGCCCGACGGCGCGGAGGTGGTGCGGCTCGCGCAGGCGCGCGACCCCGAATCACCGCACTACCGGCCGGGTTGGGACCAGCTCACCCCGGTGCAGTCCTGGGCTTTGCTGGCCGCTGAGCTCCGCGGCGCGCGGTTCCACCAGCGCGACCGCAATAGGGCCATCGCGCGCATCCGCAGGCTCAACGAACGAAGTGGGGCGAACTACCCCGACAGCAAGGCGGAACGCGCCGAGATCGCGGCGGCCGCGCACGAGAAGCTCAAGGCCTGGCCCATCGCCAGGAACCTGTTCCCGCTCGGGCTGGTGCCCGACGGCAAGGGTGGGCAGGCCCCGATGATGCGGTTGCTCGCAGAAGGACAGCCCATCCGGAACGCGTGGGAGAGGGGAGTTCTGCGGGACGCCGACGCGAGCCATCGCGCCAAGGTGGAATGGTGGTTCGGCTATTCCTCCGCGCTCCAGCAGGGCGACGACACGTCGGTCGCAGATCCATCGGAGATGCCGCGCTACGCCGCGGTGATCCCGCCGAGCCGGACCGAGGGCACCGCCGTCCAGTGGGGCACGGTCGTGCTGCACTGGAACGACGAAGTCCGTGCTCGCACCACTTTCACGCCAGGGGATACCGGTCTCGCGCTCAGCGATGATTCGGACGCGAACGCGGTCAAGTACACCGACAACGAACACCTGTACACGTTGCTCGCCTACGGCGACGAGGAGTTGTTCCGGCACCTCGTGGCCGAGGCCACCGACTTCCGCTACGACCCCGAGCTGGCGGGTGCGCCGGGGCCGAGCACGCACGATTACCTGGAAGCCCAGATCCACGGTCCGCTGGACTTGTCCGCCGCGGACAAGGTGGTGATCAACTGGGGACGTATCAGTGCCCATGACGGTTTCCAGCCCAGCTCGACCCGTGCCGAAGCCGAACAGCTGGTAGCGGACCTGCGTTCCACGCGGCCGGAACTGACCGTCGAGCTGGGCAAGGAGCTCGGCGCGCCTGGCGAAGCCGATGCGGCAGAGCAGGACCGAGTGCGCCGGTTGTACGGCTTGGCGCCCGACCGGATCCTGGACGAGCACGAGCTGGCGGCGGCACGGGAGCTCGATCGGCTGGCAGGCGGCGGCCCGTTCGCACGGCACGCCGAGCGCCAGGACCTGATTCGGTTGCTGATCGGGGAGGACGCCTCCCGCCCGGACGACGAGGCGGCGACGCGGATGCTCTCGGAGCTCTTCGACGACACCGTTCGGCGCGGCGTCCGAGGTTCTTCGCTCGACGCGGCGCCCGGTGCGGATGCGCAGGCGTCCCCGATGGGTCCGGAGTGGCGGTCGGCTCGGGTGCACGCGGTGTCGGCCGACGGGATGGCGCCGCTGTTCGAGGTGCGTCGTTTCACCTCGGGTGACGAAGAGGTCGTGGCCGCGACGGTGCGGCTGAGCTTGCGGCCCGGTGCGGGGGTCAGCGCTGAGCAGGTGGCCAGGTCGTACCGGTCGTTGCAGGAAGCCGCCGAGCGGCGGGTGAACGCGGCGGGGCAGGAGTTCTCGTCGGGTGCGTTCGCCGGCGCGCGGTTCGTGCTGGACGTGCGGCGCGATGACCGGCCGGGCGGCGCGGCGCACGCCGGGTTCACCGTCGTCGACGGTCCCGCATCGGACGGCCGGTGGTCGGTGGACGGCAGCGGCGACGAGTTGCTCGACGGTGTCCTCCAGCAGCTCGGTGCGCCCCCCGTGCAGGACGGCGCCGACGTGCTCGGTCCTGAGCGGCTTGCGGGGATCGCGTCGTCGGTGGCGGGGTCGTGGCCGATCCATCCGGACCCGCGGCTGCGGGAGGAGCACCCGGCGCACAGCGCGGGCTTCGACGTCGCGGAGTACGACAACGCCCGCGAGCACGCCGCGGTGACCACAGTGGACGCCGACCTGACGCTGCCGTTGCCGATGGAGGACCGTGGTGGGCCGCGCGCGTACTTCGACGTGCGCCGGTTCGAGGTCGGCGGCCTGCCGGTCGTGGAAGGCACGCTGCGGCTGGACCTGGCCCCGGCCGAGGGCGTCACCGCTGAGGAGGTCGATGCGGTGTGGCGGTCGACGGTGTTCGGGATGAACTACCTGGTCAACAGTCAGGGGTTGTTGTTCCCGGCGGGTGGTGAGCTGACCGGTGAGCGCCTGCTGGTGCGGGTCGAGCGTTCCGATGCCGACTCGGCGCATCGCAGGATGGACATCACCGGACCGGGATCGCGGGCGGACGATGGCCGCCTGCCGGTCGGCAAGTCCCCGTTGATCTACGGCCACGAGCTGCTGCACCGCTTCGGTTTCCCGGACGAGCACAAGAGCGAGCGGCGACTGCCCGCAGACCTGCTCCAGCACATCCGGAACCACAAGCAACTGGTGGCCCGGCACATGGCCGACTGGGGCGGTGTCACGCGGCACGCGCACAACACCGGGACCAACGTGATGGGCGGCATCGACGCCCAGGATCTGACGGTGGCGCCACACGTCCCGTCGCGGCAGCTGAGCCGGCTCGACCGGGTGATCTCGGGTGCGCTGGCGTCCCCGACGCCCTACCGGGGCCCGGACCACGAGCCCACCGGCCAGCACGCTCCCGAGCCGAGCCCGGACGACGACCCCGTCACCCGGTTCAAACAGCGCCGCCTCCAGCAGCTGCTCACCGAGGTCAACGACTACCTCGCGATCCGGGAACCGGACAGCACCCACGTCTGGCGCGGTGCGGACGGCCGGGATCGCCGGGGCGGCGAGCCAGAATGGCAGCAGCTGATCGACCGCGGCGAGAAGCTGTTCACGCAGTGGAATGCCGAGCACGCCGCCGGTCGGCCCCGCCGTGAGCCCTACGTGTTGGAGAACCGCGTCGAAACGCTGAAGCGGGAACTCGAGCTGGGGCGCAACGGCACACGCCCGACCCGGAAGATCAGCTATGGGCCGGAACAGGTAGGCCGACCCACGACGCGGAGTCTCAAGCGGCTGATCGCCGACGTGGAGGATCATGCGGAGCGGGCGAAGTCGCGGCTCGACCTGATGGGGGACACGCTCGGCGACATCGGCGCCGGCACCGAACACCGGGGAGTGCACCGGCGCATCCAGCGCGGTTTCCGGCGCCTGTTCACCGAGCTGCACGACTGGCGCGCGGAGGCCGTTTCCGGGCAGCCGATCGACCGCGAGCGGTTCGAGTCGCTGGCGCAGCTCTACCACGGGCTGCTGAACCTGGAGCACGCCTACGAGTCGGAGTTCGAGCAGGTGACCTCTCCGTTGGAGAAGCTGCTCGCGAAGATGGCCGACGTCATGGAGACGGACCTGGACTTCGCTGGGCTGCTGACCGAGTACGACTCGCCCAAGCGCCGGGTGTCGGCGATCCGGCCGTCCAACGCGTTCGACGCGGCGTTGCGGCCGGTGGATCCGTCCGAGCTGCGCTTGCTCGACATGTCCGCGGCGCCCGGCGGGATCCTGTGGCGCACGGACGACGAGCCGCTCTACCGGGAGGACGACCGGGATTACGAGGCCGTCTTCCGGTCCGGGTTGGTGCCGTGGGACGCGTCGGCGCTGCCGCCCTCGCTGAACGCGCATCAGACGACGTTCGACCTGCGCACGTCCTTCGTCTCGCTCAGCAGGGACAAGGACTTCGCGGCCGCGTGGGGCGACAGCCGGTGGAGCGACGAGTACAAGGTGAACCACCGCGAGAGCGACCGCGTCCAGGTGTTCGAGATCGATGCCCCGGGCGGGATCGACCTGGTGGCGTCGATGAACCGGTACGCCATTCCCAAGCAGCAGGAAGTGGACTTCCCCGGTGGCATCCGGCCGGAGTACATCCGCGGTGTCGAGCTGCGCTACGACGACGGCCGGATCGAGTACGTCCCCAACCCGGCCTACCGCGCACGCTCGGCCTCCACGCACCCGTCCTCGTCGGCGCCGGTGATGTCGCGGGAACAGGCACCTGGCTCCGCGCTGGGACGGCCCGGAGTGTCCTATCCCGGCCCGAGCCGGCCGGGGCTGCTCTCCGGCCCGGAGCCGGGCGGTGACCGCCCGCTTCCGCCGGTGGTGCATCGCGGCGAGTTCGAGGTGGAGGACGTGGACGGCGAGCCGCACGTGCGGCTGTACACGGTCGTCTCGGCGCCGCAGCTGCCGCAGCGGGACGTGCTCAGCGACGAGCCGACCGCGGCCTCGCTGGGCGACGTGCAGCAGGACCCGGTGAGCGGGCGGATCCAGGTGTTGTCCTCGCAGGTGGGGCGGCCGTTGTCCGTGATCGCGGGTCGTCCGCTCTCGGCGGTGCAGTTGCTGGCGGCGGCGGAGGACGTGCTGGCGGAGATGCAGCCGTGGCGTTCGGCGAACCCGCCGGTGATCCGGTCGTACCTGGCGCCGCTGAAGTTCGTGCGCGAGCTCAGCCGGGAGGCCGAGGCGCGGGAGGAGTTCCCGCACCAGCACGACGGGCGGACGGTGAACGTGTGGCCGAAGGCGGGGCCGAACCTGTTCACCGTCGCGCCGGAGTCGCTGCCCGATTTCGCGGGTGCGCTGGTGCCGGGCTCGATGGTCACCTACACCTCGGGACTCGGGCAGGAAGGGCTGCTGCGCGGGGACTGGGCGGGTTCGGTCGAGCACGTGGACGGTCTGCGGGACCGGCTCGGCGTGCCGCGCACGGACCGGGAGCTCAACCCGAACTGGCGGGCCTGGCCGACCTTGGACGAGCTGGAGGCCGGTTCCCTCTGGCAGTCCCGCCGCATCGCGCGGGGCCTGCGGCAGCACTACTCGACCTGGCTGGAACTCGTGTCGCCGTCGCAGCGGAAGGCGGCGTCCGAGCTGCGCGCGGGTGACCCCGAGTTACCGCTGGACCGGCGGGCCGAGGAATTGCGGGACTTCCTCGACGAGCACGGGTTCGGTGAAACCCGGTTGGACGACTGCGCCGAGCACCACGGGACCGAGTCGAAGCGTCCGTGCGAACTGGACGACTTCATGCAGCGCACGGTGCGGCCGTGGGCCGATCAGGCCGCGATCGTGGTGGCCCTGGCGGAGGACCACGGCCGGATGCTGGGTGATCTGGGCATCACCGGCAAGGGCGCGGACAACGAGTTCGCCGCCCAGCGTGAGGAACTGCCGCAGGAGCGGGCTCGGCAGCGGGCGGCCGGTGCGGCGATCACCGCGCAATGGCGCGACCAGGTGAGCCCGGATCGGCTCGTCGCGACGGTCGGCGAGCACCTCCCGGAGTTCCTGCACCGGGACGGGCCGCACTTCGGCGGCGAGGACCCGAACGCCCACCGGGAGCGGGTGCGGCACGCCTTGGCGCGGTACCAAGAACTGGCGCGCGACGAGTCGGACTCCGAGCGGGTGATCCCGGTGGACGCGGTGGTCAAGGCGATCCTGTTCCGCGGCCTCGCCTCCGACAGCGCCCAACGGCAGCAGGCCGCCCGCTACGAGCAGTACGCGGACGAGTTCCCACCCCTGGAGAACTTCGCCGACGGCACACCTCCGGACCACGACGACGAGCAGGAACTCGTCCAGAACGAAGCCGCGGAGCAGCAGCGGCGGCTCGACGTGGTCCCGGGCAACGCGGTGGCGGCCGAACTCGCCGGGAGCTACGGCGATGTTTTCGCGGAGGGTGCTCTGGAGGCGGCTCGGATGCTGGTGGCGTCCGACCCGTTCGGCCGGTTCCACGCGGGCAAGGCCGGTGCGGACGCGGTGTTCGCCTTCGTCGCGCGCACGGCGTTGCGGCTGACCGGCCGCGACCCGGCCGGATTCGAGGGCGGGCTCCCGGATGACGCGGTGCGCGACGTGCGGCGGCTGTTCGTGGAACTGCACCAGTTGCACCAGGCGGAGCGCGACGCCGGGGACTTCGCGACCGGCCGCCGCGGCGAACCGGTCACCACGTCCCGTGGCCGGCTCTTCGCGTACGGCCCGGATTCGCGGCGCGAACGCGCTGATCTGGAGTCGTTGTTCGCCACGCCGCGGTCCGTGCGCGAGGCTTACGCCCGGCTCTTCCCCGCCCAGCCGCAGAACCGGGCCGAAGAGTCCGCGGGCCGCTCGGCGCCTGGTCCGGCCGCACGGGAGTCCGAGCCGGAGCCGGTACCGGCTCACCGGGAGCGCCCGTTGCTGGACGGGGACTCCGATTCGGACGATTCCGATTCGGACTCCGAGCCCGGTTCGCGGGACCGGGCGCCCGAAGTAGGCGACCCGGAGTTCCGGGCTCGCTACCCGGAGTTCCTGGGCGTGAACGCGGCGCGGTACGCGGGTGGTGCGCCTGGTCATCGGACGAACTGCCACCAGGCGGTGCTGGCGGCGTGGGCGACGCGTGTTCAGGGCGAGCTGGTCACCGCGTCGCCGGCTGCGCCGATCCCGGTGCGGGAGTTCGCGGCGAAGGTGGGCGCGTGGCCGGTTGCGGCGACCGAGAAGCGCGTGGCCGAGCACGTGGCGGCTCAGCGTCCGGGAGCTCTGGGGGTGGTGCTGCTCAACGGTCCGGCGGGGAAGTTGCACGCGGTGCTGGGCGAGCGTGGCGCTGACGGCAGGGCGCTGTTCGCGGATGTCCAGCGCGGGGTGATGGTCGAACCCGCCCCGGACGATGTCGCCGGCTACGTGCCGTTGCCGGGCACGGGTGCGAAGTCGATGGCGGGTGCGCCGCTGCACTCGTCCCGGCTGATCGGGATGCTGAAGTACCCCGTGGGCGAAGGCAGCGGTTCCCGCCCGGGCCAGGACGGCGGTGCCCGCGACGGCGAGAGCAGCTCGCGCGGCGGCAGCGGATCGCGGCTGAGCGGATTCCGGGCGGCGTTCGCACGGGTGCGGGGAAGTGCGGGTGCGAGCTCGCAGGCATCATCACGCCCGGCCCCGGCGAGTGCCGGACCACTCGCTCCGGCCCTCGGCCGTTCGACGTACGGTCAAGCGCGGCTCGCGCGGCTGCTGCACCGGCTGAGCGACGAGGTGGGTCTCGTCGACGGCGCGTACCTCGCTCGTGGCGAACTGGGCGTGCTGCCCTCCTACGCCGACTCCGCGCCCGACTCCGCGCCCGAGTCCGAGTCGTCGGTGCGCCTCCCGGACGCCGAGGTCTCGTGGCGTCCGGTGGCCGCGGATTCGGTCGTCGCGGCTGATCACTTCGCCAGCGAGGCCGCGAACGCCGCGTTCGTGGCGCGCCACTTCCCGGAATTCCTGGGAGTCAACGCGCTCCCTTACGCGCGGCGTGTCTCCGGGCACCGGCGCAATGGAGCGTGGTCGGTGCTCGCCGGTGCGCTGACGGCGGATTTCGGTACATCCGTGCCGGCGCCCTCGGGGGACTTGCTCTCCGTCGAGGAATTCGATCTGCTGCACGGCCAACTCCTGTTGCCGAACCTCATCCAGGCGGCGGAGGCCGTCATCTTCGAGGGCGATCCCGCCCGGCGCGAGACGCTGCGGAACTCGCCGCTGTCCAGGGAACGCGTCCGCGTCGCGCTCGAACACGCGGAAACCGCCGAAGACGCCTTGCTCGACCGGGGCGAGTCGTCCCAGGACTCGACCCAGGCGGACGGATCGATGGCCGCGGAGCTGGAGCGGATCCGCGAGGCGCGGCAGCACCTCACGTTCGCGACCAGGATCATCCGCGGCGTGCCGCCGCATTCGGTGCGAGCCACCTACGACCAGGTGCTGCACAGCATGCGGGAGGACCCGGAGTCGGTGCCGCGCGCCGTCTACCTCCGAGGGAGCAGCGGGACGCTGCATCCCGTGTTGCTCATGAAGAAACCGAGCGAGGACGGCGGGAACGCGTTCTACTTCCTCGACCCGCACACCGGGCTGATGGCGTCGGCGCGCCCGGACAACGTCGTCGGGCACCTGGGCCTGCTTCGCCCGCATTCGGAGCTGTACTCGGGAATGCGGCTGGCCCCGTACCACCAGGTCGGGGCTCCGTCCGGAGCGGGCAGGCGTGCGCTGGTGGATGTGCTGGAGGCGCCCGGCGCGGCGCGCGACGGCGGCGGCGTGCGAGCACTGGGCCGGGACGTCCTCGCGCGGTTGCGCGGCCGCAGCGTGCCGTCGCTTCCGGCGCAGGTCGCACCGCCGGAGTACAGCTCGAGTCCGGGTGATCCGCCTACCTTCGACGTGGCGGCGGCGGCGAACACGGCGTCCTTCGCCCGGCGTTTCCCGCTCTACGCGGGGGTGAACGCGGCGAGGTACGCGCGTGGCGAGGCCGGGTACACGGAGAACTGCGTGCCTTCGGTGCTGGCGGCGTGGGAGTCGAGAGCCACCGGTGCGACGGTGACCGCGGGGCCGAGCCATGCGTGGTCGGTGGGGGCGCTGCAGGAGCGCCTCGGCGTGCCACCCGTGGCGGCGTCCCACGCGCAGGTGGTCGAGCACGTCGAGAGTCAGGCAGAGGCCGCGTCGGGCGCGATGCTGGTGCGGAGCCCGATGCCGGGCATGCTGCACGTGGTGCTGGCCGAGCGCGATGCGACCGGCGCCGCGGTGTTCCCGGATCCGCAGCGCGGCTCGACGGCCGAGCCGAATCCGGACGACGTGGTCGGATACGTGCCGTTCCCGCGATCGGGTGCGAAGCCGTTGCCGGGTCCCGCGTTGGATCCGAACCTGCTGATCGGGATGCAGCGGAATTCCGGAGCCGGCGGTGGCGCGCGTGTTGGTGAGGGCGGTTCACGGCCGGGCCGTCAGGAGCGGTTCCGGCGATTGCTGAGGAGGTCGGGACTGGGCGAGCCGACCTCGGCCGGTGCGCCGGGCTCGGTGGGCGGAAGCTTCTCGTGGTCCGGGTCCCGGAGGTCGTTGGCCACGTTGCTGGACAGCGCCGTCCGGGGCTCGTCCGGGAACGGGAACCCGGCCGGGTCCGCGCCGTCCATGTCGCCTGTTCACGCGGCGTTGGGGTTACCTCCGCACTATTCCGAGCTGCCGGACAACGGCGAGCCGGTTCGCCCGGACGGCCGGGCGCTCTCTCGGCCTGGGAAGCTGGTGAACTCCGTGCTCACGGCGGCGAGCTTCGCAAACCGGGATGCTGACAGATTCATCAGCCTGAACTACCCGCAGCTGCTCGGTATCAATCCGGGCGGCCGGCGCAAGAACAGCTGCGGCCCGTCGTTGATCGCGACGATGCTGACGCTGGTGGGTGGTGTGACGGTGCACATGGACGCGGAGGGTCCGATGACCGTCGGGTGTCTGCAGCGGCAGGTTCTGGAGTCGCTCGTGCAGCGGTCCCTCGCGGAGTACGAGGCAGCGATCTACGAGGGCAACCCCCGCGAACAGCGCAGTGCCCGCAACCGCTCCGCGGGAGAGCGCATCAATGCCTTGCGAGCGCACGTTCAGGACCGGGCCGAGAGCGGCTATGACTTGACGGATGAGCGGCTGCGCGAACTGGAGGAGATGCCGAGTAGCGAGTCGCAGCGAGTGCTCACCGCGCTGTACAGGGATACCAAGATCGCGCAGGACCGCATCGGCGATTTGCAACGGCTCAACGATCACCCACCGGAGACGGTTTCGGCCTCGTTCGACGAGGTGGTCCCCTACATCCGCCGTTTTCGGGGGATCACACCGGTCTTCCTGCGCGGTTCCAAGGGCATGTTGCACGTCGTTGCCGGGATGATGTCGACGGACGGCGTGGTCATGTTCGTGGACGGTGACCGCGCGACGGTGCCTGATGTCAACCCGGAGAACGTGGTGGGAATGCTGCCGATCAATGGCGACTTCACCGGGCCGCAGCAGCACCCGAGGCTGGATCCGGAGCTGCTGGTCGGGGCACCGGCCGGGCAGGCGGTGCTGTCGGCGCATGACTTCACTCCCGTTGATCCCGCAACCGCGGCGCCGCAGGAGATCCGCGCGGCGGCGCAGGGCGGCGACCCGGTCAGCGCCGGCCACCTGGCCGAGCGCTTCGGGATGAGCAGGCAGCGGGCGCTCGAGCAGATCGGCTCCGTCGCGCACGTGGACGCGCTCGCCGCCGTTCGCGCCGGTCGGCCGCTGAGCCCGGCCGTGCTGGCGGAGAAGTACGGCAGGAACGGTGAGTGGGCGCGGGACGTGGTGTTCCGCGTCGCCGCCGCCGAGTTCGGAGCCGAGTTACGGGCGGCGAGCGCGGAATCCCCGCTGCGCGACGCCGGGTCGCTGCACGAACGGTTCGGAGCGACTGAAAGGCAGAACACCGCACTGCTCGAAGCCGCAGTGGTCGCCGAGCTGCGGGCCGCCGCGGACCTCGGCCGCCCGTACGACCCCGACGACCTGGCCGCCAGGTTCGCCGGTCACTCGCTCCCCGCGAACACGCTCATCGCCATCGCGGGAGCGCTCGACGCGCGTGCGGCCGCCCGCGACGACGGCCCGCACACCCCGGCCGCGCTCGCTTCGAAGTACGGCTTCTCCTCGACCCGCGCGCACGAGCTGATCGGTTTCGCCGCGCTCGCGGACGCGCGGGAGGCCATCGATGGCGGCGGCTCGCACACCGTCGCCGAGCTGGCCGCCCGCTACGGCATGAGCCGCCGCTGGGCGTTCGAGCGGATCGAGGACGCCCGCGACACGTCGGGACTCGTGCAGCCTTGGCCGTTCACCCGGGTTTCCCGGCCGCTGGCGGACGGTCTCGGCACCGTGTCCGCCGCCGCCCGGCGGGCACGTGCGGAGGTGCGCGCCGCCGTGGCGGCGGGGCGGCCGCGTCCCGCGGAGGAGTTGGCGGAGCGCTTCGGCAAACCACGGGCGTGGGCGTTCGACCAGATCGATCAGGTCGCCCACGTCGACGTGATGGAGGCGTCCGGCCGTGGTGAGCAGTACGACACCGAAGCACTGGCCGCCAAGTACGGCATGGACGACCGGTGGGCCGGTCGGCGGATCAGCGACGCGTTCGCGTGGGAGCAAACCAAGAAGAACGCCGCCGTCGCACTGGTCCTGCGGTACGTCGACAGCGGTCGACCGTTCGGACCGGAGGCGGTGGATCAAGTGACCGCCAAGTTCGACCTGCGTCCGGAAACGGCGAGCGACCGGGTCGATGACGCCGCCCAGGACCACGTGATCGCTGCCACCCGGAGCACCGTCCCGTACACGGCGGCGCGACTGGCCGAGCGCTACGCGAGGAGCGAGGACTGGGCCGCGGAGCAGATCACCGCAGCCTTGATCCGCGAAACGCTGTCGCGCTCCCGCCCGGTGCACCACAAGTTCGGATTGAGCCGCGCGGAACAGATGAGCGCGGTGCGGGCCGCGACCAGAACCTTCGCGCTGCGCACTCCGTTCGGCGACCTGCACCGCAGACGGCTCATCAACGCCGATCACCGCGACGGCGGCGTCGATTACGAGCGCGAGCTCGACACCGATGATTCCGGCAGCGACTCCGACGATCTCGTGCACGAGATCCGCGCGACGGATCTCGGCCGTCGCTTCGGACTGGCCGTCGAAAGCGTCGAGCAGCAGATCAACTCGGCGGCGCGCCTGCTCGCCCGTGCGGCGGCGGACGAACACCTGCCCTACTCGGCGAGCGAACTGGGCGAGAGGTTCGGCAAGGATTCCAGGTGGGCCTTCAACCAGATCGGTGCCGCGATGCGTGCCGACGCCGGCGGTGACCGGGTCGAAACCGCCGCCTTGGCCGAGCGCTACGGCGTCAGCGTCGCGGTGGCCGAGCACCATCTCGTCGAGGGTGCTCTCGCCGACGTTCGCGCGGCGGGCGACCGGATCGTGAACACGAACGAGACCGTCCAGGTCGCCACCTGGGAACAGCAGCTGCGCGACTTGGCCTTTCCTCGCACTCTGGACGAGTTGACCGGACCCCTCGGCCTCAGCCGGGAAGAAGGACTGTTCTGGATCGGTGTCGCACAGCTCCTCGATGAGGGCGCGACGTTCTCAGTCGACGTCGCGGCCCGGCAGTACGGGATCGACGAGGCGGAGGCCGAGCACCTGGCGCGGACGCGAGCCGCGTTCGCGGCGATGTACCCGATCCGCGGGGGCCGAGATTGGACGTGGATCCAGGGGGAACTGTCCGACGAAACCGGCCAGACGGAGGAATGGGTCAACGAACGGATGGAGGAGGCGGTCCTCCACGTCCTGCGCGGCGCTGGTACTAGGACGGACGATCGACGGACGTACACCGCCGCTTCGCTGCGCGACCTGGCCAACGTGATGTCCGTGGGCCGCGACTGGCTTCGAGACCGCCTCAACCGCGCGGCGGAGGCTGACCTCGTGCCGAACTTGGCCGGTCCCTCGCCGTATACCGGGGAGAAGCTGGCCCAGCGCTACGGCATGGTCGTCCGGTGGGGTGAAGATCGGATCTCGCGTGCCGCGCGCGATGACGCTCGTGCGGCGGTGCGCGACGGACGCGTTCCGTACACTGTCGAGGCGCTCGCCCGGAGACGTGGCATCGGCCGCGATGTGGCGGAGCGGGCGATCGCCGCTGCCGTGTTCGACGATGCGCATGCCGCGGGTCGGTCGAATGCCGTCGCCGCGTTCGCCCAGCACTACGGTCTCGGAGAGGAAGCGCTGGACCGTCATCGTGCTGCGCTCGCCCGGCTCGACGTGCGCGAGGCGGCGGATCGCGTGCGGCCGATCGGCGACGCGGCGCTGGCCGAGAAGTACGGCAGGAGCCGGTCCTGGGCCGCGGAACAGGTCGACGCCGCCGCCGGCGAGTTCCTGGCCGACGTCGCGGTGGCCTTCCGAACGCCTAGGAACGATGTGGCCGAGATGTTCGGAAGGGACCACGCATGGGAATCGCACGTCCGGCGCGTCGCCGCACGAGCCGATGTGCGGGCGGCGCTGGATCGCGGCACGTGGCGCACCGCGTTCGAACTGCGAAGTCGGTATTTCCTCAGCGCGGCCGATGCCGACCAGGACCTCCAAGCCGTCGTGTTCGACGACGCGCTGGAGGCGATGCGCGGCGGTGCCCGGTACACCGTTGATGACGTGCGCCGAAAGTACGGTCTGCCCGCTTACGAGACGATCGTCCTCATCGACCGGCTCGTGCGCGACCAGATGGACCGGGGTGGCTTCAACTACAGAACGGCGGCCGCACAATTCGGCCTCGGCGAGCAGCAGGTCCGCACCGCGGCGCTCGAACACGCGCGCAACGCGCGAAACGAGTTCGAGACTTTGACGCCGGGAGAGCTCGCCGAGCAGTACGGCCTCAGCCCGCGAGAAGCCGAGAGCCTGCTCGACTACGCCGACAACGTGCCGGACGACTCCGATTTCGATTCGCAGTAGGACCGGTGGTGAGTGCCCGTGCGGTGCTTCCATCGGGGGATTCCGGGGAAAAGGTGCGCGGGCCGTCCGTGGGGGGTTCCCCGCTGCGTCCGCCGCCGTCCGAGACCGGTCGCGCCGCCAAGCCCACGATGACGAGGACTTCCCTGGCCGCGAAGGTTCGCACGAACGACCGAGGTGACTATGAACGACGATTTTGCCCGCCGGGGCGCCGAGTGGCTGGAGCGCACGTACGGCGGACTGGTCACCCTCACCAGTGACGAGCCGCTGCGCGACGGCGAGCGGACCGCGCTGTTCGGCTGCGATTACGCGGCCGGTTCCAGCGAGCCGTTGCTGGCCGCCACCATCGCCGTGCCCAAGGACGGCGGGGAGCCCTTTCCGGTGGCCAACGCCGATCCGCTGGACGAGGAGATCAACGGCTCCGCCGCCGCGGGGGCGTGGCGCTGGCGGAGCAACGCGCGGGGCTGCCTGATCGCCACCGACGCGGCGGTGGACCGCCTGCCCGCCTCGGCCCTGCCGTGGGAACCGATGGACGAAGCACCGGGCTGGTGGGGCCGGATGCTGGCCGCGCACTTCCCGGACGCCGAGCTGAGCACCTGCTCGACCTGGCAGGACGCCACCTCGATGATCCTGGAGGGTGGGCCGGGCACCCGGGGCGTGATGTGGCTGCGCAGGCAGCTCGGCGGGGTCGAGATCACCGGGCACCTGCTGTACGCCTTCCACGACGAGGATCACGTGGTCGTCCTCGATGGCCAGCGCGGCACGCTGGCCGGCCTGGACGACGACGAGGTCGCGCAGATCGAGGTGGCCCGCTTTCACCGCCCCCTGCCAGGGGCGGCCGAAGTTCTCACGCTGCCGTGGGCGGGTGTCGCCGACGACCTGGAATCCGCGATCGGCAAGGCCGAGAGCTGGCTGGACCACGCCTACGGCGACGATGCGGTGCTGGTCGATCCGGGCGCCGCCGACGAGACCGAGCGGGGCTGGTTGTTCGCCTGCACCACACCGCGATTCCTGGAGTCGGGTGATTGGCGGGACCAGATGCTCGACGCCGCGCTGGTGGTGCCCAAGGAGCAAGGCGCTGTCCCGTTCGGACTGCCCAACAACGATCCGTGGGCCTACCTGGCGCAGTGGGACGAAGGCAACGAGGACCTGCCCGAACCGCCGCTGCCCGCCAACGCGGCGTGGTACGAGCCCACGGTGCGCGAGCTCGGCGAACCGCTGAGCACTTCCGAGCACCAGCGCTGGGGCGACGTGCTCTCCGAGCTGTCGGAGGCGCCGGAGGGCGCCAGGGCGCTGGTGTGGGTGCGTCGCAAGGACACCCGTGAGCGCGAAACGGTGGGCAACCTGCTGGTCGCGACGCAGCGGGACGGCGGGGTGCGGCTGGTGGACTCGCTGGCCGGGGAGGGTCTGCCCGCCTTCGACCAGGAGCCGCTGGGACTGCACGTCGTGCGCTTCCAGTAGCGGGTGCGGATCGAGTACTAGGAGACCGAAGTGAACGACCAGGCCAGGACCGACGACCAGGTCTGGGAGGATGCGCTGGCCGACGCCGCCCGGCGCGCCGAGTTCGGGGAGGGCGACCGCTGGTTCTTCCTGCTCGACCCCGCCTGGGAGGACCAGGAGGAGCCGCCGCCCGCCGCGGCCGTCGTCGGTGGCTGGTTCGTCGAGGGCGACGGTGAGACGGCCCTGTTCCGGGCCAATCCGAGCTACGAACCGTCCCGGCCGGGCCTGCCGACCGATCCGGTCGACGCCGCTCTGCAACTGGCGGTCGAGGACCGCGTCGACGGCGCCGAGGTGCTGGAGCGGCTGTCGCAGGTGGTGCTGGGGCTGGCGGTCGATGCGGAGGGCAAGGCGGTGGTGACCAAGTCCCCGGACGACGCGCTCTCCGTCCTGGTGGCCACGTCCCCGGCGCACCAGCGCCGCGTACCGGACGCGCGGTGGGTGGAGGTGACCGTCGACGAACTGGCCGGCGGGCTGCCGGAGGCAGGACTCGACGTGCTGCTGAATCCGGGTGCTCCGGCGTCGATGCGGATCGAGGCGGCGGCGATCGAGGACGCGTTCGCGTCCGAGGCCGGACGTGGGGCCGGTGAACAGGAGCAGCCCGTGCGCACCGGCTGATGCCGGTGCCGACGTCACGGGGTTCCGAGGTGCACGGGCGCAACGGCACGCCGCGACCGCGTGGGCAGGCGGCGAAATCTCCACTCGTTCCACGGCGAAAGCGCGGCCGGAGCCGTCGGGCCGACCTCGACGACCTGCCGGGAAACGCCGACGGCGTGGTGCATGCGGAGGCTCAGCTGGTCGTGGTGATGTTGAGCTCGCCGCCGAGGTCCGTGGCCCACTCGTGCCACGGCCCGCTCGAGGGGCTGTCCTGGCGGGTGCGCGTCAGGGTTCCGTCCCTGGCGATCGCGTACACGACCATCTTCCCGGCGGAGTCCTTCACCGCGGCGGTCAGCTCGGCGACATCGCCTTCGTGGGGCTGCCAGGTGAACCACCTGGAACGTTGCGACTCGGCCTGCCAGCTCTCGTAGACCGCTCCGTTCGCGTCCCGGGTGAACACCACCAGAATCCCCGTGGCGCCCATGGCGACCATCGGCCGATCGGCGAACGTGCCGGGTTCGGTGCGCCACTGCCGCCAGGTCCGCCACCCGCTCCAGACATTGGTCACCGCGTCGCGTTCGGTGCTCTGCAGGATCTCGCCGTTGATGCCTTGCGCGAACAAGTGCATCTTGCCGAACTCGTCGACGATCACTGCCGGTGAGATGGCCGCGATGCCGGGCACCTCCTGCGCCGGATCCCACTCGTCCCCACCGAGGACGGCCTGCGAGTGCGTCCGCACCACTCCGTCGCTGCCCAGCGCGAAGACCTTCAACGTGTGCTGGGAGTCGATGTGCACGGCCGGATCGTCTTGAATCGGAGGCCCGGGGATCTCCCGAAGTCCGGTCCAACCGCCCTCGCCCGCCCGGCTCTCGTGGGTCTCCCAGAGCCCTCCCGCGGCGGACCGCGCGAACACGTGCAGCCTTCCCGTGGCGTCCTGCGCCGCCGCGGGCGTGCCGATCAGCTGCGCACCACCGAGGTCCTGCCACGTGCCCGGCTCCGGGGCGTCCGCTTCCACCTGCGGGTTGTACGACAGCGAGCCGTCGGTGCCGACCACGAACGCCGCCATCCGCTTGTGCGAGTCGAGCACGGCCACCGGATTCCCGGCGGCGTTCCCGCCGAGGTCGGTCCACCCGGCCATGTCGTCCTGCGCGGGCGTGAGCTGGTGGGTTCGCGCCACGGTGCCCTGCTTGCTCCTGGCGAGGTGGGTCAATCGCCACTTGCCGTCCAGGATCGCCCGCGCGGCGGGTTCCCTCCCGTAGCCGGGCTGGAACTCGTCGGCCGGCGTGCGTTCCTCGAGCGGTGCGACCGGTGAGCCGGGGAGGCTCAGGTCGTCCAAGTTCACCGCGTTCGGCACGAACAAGCCGACCAGCACGATCGGCGTCGCGAGCAGTGCGGCTCCGAGGAGGCAGACGACCGCCAAGCGCTTCCGATCACCGCCCCGGGAGCGAATCCTGGGCAGGGGGGTGGTCGGAGCATCGTCGGCCCCGACCCACCCGGCGGTCTCTGCGGAATCGCGTCCACTCGGAGAATGCCTGGACTGATCGTTGACCGAGAACAGCGGCACTGGACACCTCCACGACGCGCTATTGGTCCATTCAGATTCGAATTTACCACTGTTCGGACCGGGCATTACGCACGGTTGACGCCTCTTCGCGCGGGCTGCCGCGTGAGTAGGAACTACGTTGCTCCTTCTGGTGTACTCGCCGGTGCGGTCGGGTTTCGCGGGGTAGGGGGCGCACCTCGTGGTCCACCTCGGATGCGGACGCGCTGGTCCCGGGTTCGGGCCTGCGGCCGGAGCTGCGGGTCGGGGCCGAATCGGGGCGGTGCACGAAGAATGCCGCAGCGGCATGGTTACGTTCGTGCGTCCGGCGAGGGGTGTGAACGTCCACGGTGGACGTCGTTCGGGGAGGCGGCCGGGACGAACCGGATCGCGGAGGTGGCCGGGTCGCGATCGGCCGGCCGAATTCGCAGGAACCGTTGTTCGTGATTCGCGAAGAATGCACGACGGGTGGTTTCGAGGAGCCCATTCGATGCTGTTCGCCGCGCGGCAGTTCAGGAAGTTTTCAACCGTCGCGCGAGGTGTCCGTGAAATGTTCGGTGACCGGGATGCCCGGCGGAATGCCTCCTTTCGCGGGTTTCTCGGTGTCGCCGAGTCGAGCGGCTCAGCCTGCGCGCAGCGGCAACCGGACCTCGAAACGGCATCCGCCCGGTACGTTGCGCACCGACACGTTGCCTCCGTGAGCCCGCACGACCCCCTGCGCGATGGACAGCCCGAGCCCGCCGCCCCGCTCGGCGCCGGGTGCGCGTTGCCGGCCTCGCCAGCCCACGTCGAACACCGAGCTCAGGTTCTCCGGCGGGATCCCGCCACACTGGTCGGAGATCCAGACCATCGCCCAGCCGTGCTCGGCCAGCACGTCGATCGACACCGTCGTGTTCGCCGGCCCGTACTGCATCGCGTTCATCAGCAGGTTGTTGAACACCCGGGTCATCGTCCGTTCGTCCACCGCGGCGGTCACCGGCTCGACGCGGTTCGGCCGCAGCCGGATCGAGCGCTGGTCGGCCAGCACGTCGAGTCCGGCCACCACATCGCTGAGCAGGTCGTCGAGCGCCACCTCCCGCAGCGTCAAGCGCAAGGTTCCGGCCTGGAGCTGGGAGAGCTCGAAGAGGTCGTCGACCATGCCGGTCAGCCGATCGGCATCGCCGCGGATCTTGCGGCAGTAGCCCGGCACGTCGTCGGCGACGCCGTCCTCGAGGGACTCGGTCATCGCCCGCAAGCGGGCCAGCGGGCTGCGCAGGTCGTGCGAGATCCACGCGACCAGCTGCCGCCGGGACGCCTCCACGGCCTGTTCGCGGTTGCGGGACTCCGCGAGCTTGGCGCTGGTCACGCGCAATTCCCGGGCCAGCTCGGCCAGCTCCGCGGTCGGTGGGTCATCGGCCAGCTGGAACCGCTGGTTCTGGCCGAACGCGCGCGCGGCGTCGGTCAGCTGCCGACTCCCCCGCACGACCGAGCGGCCGAGCACCAATCCGATCCCGATGGAGACAATGCCGGACACGAGGTTCGCCGCCAGGTTCGTCGATGCGGGCAGCTGATCCGTCTGCGCCACCAGCACGATGGTGAACGTGCTCGCGTTCAGCGCGCACACGGTGATCACGACGACGGCGACCAGGGACACCTCGACGGAGTGCCGCCGGAGCACGCGCAGCACCACCGCGCCGATCAGGCCGATCCCGACCGATTCGCAGATCGCGATCAGCGCGATCACCACCGGGTTCACCGGGGTGCTCCGGACCCGCCCGGTGGATCGAATCGGTATCCGACACCCCACACGGTCACGAGCGCTGTGGGGCGCGCGGGATCGTCCTCGGTCTTGGCCCGCAACCGCCGCACGTGCACCGTGACCGTGGAGGCATCTCCGAAGTCGTAGGACCACACCTCGCGCAGCAGTTCGTCCCGGCGGAACACCCGGCCTGGGTTGTCAAGCAGGAAGACCAGGAGCTCGAACTCCTTGTTCGTCATCGTCAGCTTCCGCCCGGCCTTGCTGACCACGCGCGCGGCCCGGTCCACCTCCAGGTCGCCCACCCGCACCACCGAGTTGGCCGGGTTGAGCGGCATCGTGGTGGTCCGGCGCAGCACGGCCTGCACCCGCATCACCAGCTCGCGCGGGCTGAACGGTTTGGTCAGGTAGTCGTCGGCGCCGGCCCCCAGTCCGCGCAGCCGGTCGTCCTCGGCGCCCAGCGAGGTGAGCATGATCACCGGAACCTGACTGCGAGTGCGCAGCTGCTGCAAGACCTGGATGCCGTTCAAGCCGGGGAGCATCACGTCGAGGATCACGAGATCAGGTGCCATCTGGTGGGCCAGTTCCAGGCCGACCACGCCGTCCGAGACGACCACCGGGCTGTAGTCGGCCCGCTGCAGGTAGTCGGAGATCACCTGGGCCACCGTGTGATCGTCCTCTACGACCAGCACGCGCAGTTGCCCAGCGCGTGAGCTGCCGTCCGTCGTCTGGTCCGGCTGCGTCATGTTCCAACCTGTTCTCGATCTCGAGCTCGCCGCGCTCGGCTCCGCGACGGCGGCCGAGCCACTGCATTGCTCAGATCTTCCCCTCGCCGTGTTCCCCCGCGCTGGCCGGGTGGCAGGTGCGCGCGGTCCCTCGAGGTGATCAGAACCGGTGGCACCTGCCGGATCAGGTGGCCGGCCAGTGCGCGGCCATCTCCGACCTGCCCCGCACGGTTCCCCAGGTGGGCACTCGTCGTTCTGGTCATCAGACTGGAGGTCGAGCCGGCGCGATCTTGGCGGAAGCGCGCCCGCCTGCATAGATCCCTACGGTCGCGGTCCGCCTGTTCGAACAAGGGCGGCCCTGCGGGGTCGCCTGTCGCTGTATGCGAGCCGAGCCAAGCGGCCGGTGGTCTGCCTGGCGTGCGACTCGCTGGCGCTCACCGGTCCCGGCAGGCCACCGCCGCGACCGGGCGTAAGCGACAAGGTCGCGGCAGCCGCACCCGGACGAAGCCGTCTTCGAGGTAGTGGGTGGCCAACCCGGGGGGTCTCTGAATGGTCCATGATCACCAGTCCCATTCGATCGGTGTGTGGTCGCCGAGGCTCTTCCTGGTCACGGGGTTGCCTTGCGGGTCGATCCGCTGCCCGTTCTCATCCTTGAGTTCAACGTGGGGGCTGCCGCTCCCGGGCGCGCTCCCTGCCGCCTTCCTCACGTGTCCTTTGTGGCCTCGAAGTGCTGCTCGGGGTGCTGATGGGTGGGTTCCAGGTCCTCGGGCTGCGCAACGCGGAGCTGGAGGGGCGGCTCCGCTCGACGACCACGGCATCGGGCTGATCCAGGGCTGGACCGGCGTGCGCGGTTTTCATGACCGATCGTTCTTGACTGAACGTTCCCGAAAAAGCTACGGTCGCTGCATGGGACGGCGGCGGTCTTTCGACGTGGACGAGGTCGTGGCGGCGGCGGCGGATCTGTTCGCTCGCCGCGCCTACGACGGGGTCTCCGTCGATGACCTGGTCACCGGGCTCGGGGTGCACCGCAACAGCCTCTACGGCGTGTTCGGCAGCAAGCGCGGCTTGTACCTGGCCGCGTTGCGCCACCACGTCGAGCACGAGGTCCGCCCGCACCTGGGCCGGGCGGCTCGGCCCGATCACGTGCCGGAGTGGGACCTGCTGCTGGTGGCCGCGGTCGATCGGGCGCCCGACGATCCTGAGGTCGCCGACCTGGTGTCGTCGATCTTCGCGGAGCTGGACGAGGCGACGGGTGATCCACGTGCCACCGAGGCGCTGCTGGGGCGTTGGCTGCGCCGGCGACCGGTCATAGCGAAGGAGATCTGACGTGGCGGTAATCAGCGTGCAGGGCCAGGACCTGGTCGTGGAGATGACAGGACTGGACAAGCTGTGGGCGCACAAGAGCAAGCTGACCATTCCACTGGCGCACGTGCGGGGCGCCACGATGGACCCGGGCATTCTGGGCGAGCCCAAGGGGATCCGGGCGCCGGGCACGCACGTGCCGGGGCTGATCACGGCGGGCACCTTCCACCAGAACGGCGAGAAGGTCTTCTGGGCCGTGCGCGACGCGCAGAAGGCCGTGGTCGTGGAATTGACCGACGACGAGCGCTTCGCCCGCCTGGTGGTCGAAGTCGACGACCCGCGCGCGGCCGTCGCCCTGGTCGAACAAGCGGCGAGCCGGTGATCGCTCGAGTCGCGTTGCGCAGGTGACGGCACGCCGTCACGACGTTGTGCGTGTTCGCCTCCGGTGCCGACTGCGCCCGCCTCGGCCTTCTCGGGTGGCCGGTCGAGACCGCACCGCACTCGATCCGGCGGGATCATCGCGGGCGGTCTCCGCGGCCACGCGCGAGCCGCGACCCGTGCCGTCGCCGCGACACGCGACGCGCGACCGCGGCACGAAGATCGTGATCGCGGGCAACCGCTCGGCGGCGGGGACGTCCTAGGAATGACATCCGGTCGCGGTGCGCGGCCATGAGAACGACGGCGCGGGTCGCCGTCCCTCGTGCAGGAGGACGTTGTGCGAAGTGTTGTGGCCGGTGCCATCGCGGCACCGCTGTTGCTGGCGGCCGTCGGCGTTCCCGCCTACGCCGAGGAACCGACCAGCTCGCTGTCCGGGACCGTGTTCTTCGACGCCAACGGTGACGGCGTGCAGCAGGAGGGGGAAGCCGGCGCCGCCGGGTTCGAGGTGAACTTCGGCGCGGTCAGCTTCCCCGAGGGCGGGACCGCGGTCACCGACGAGAACGGGCACTACCGGTTCGACGGCATCACCGCCAAGGGCAAGTACTCGCTCCAGCTCGACGGCCAGGGCCACGCCCACACCACGCCGTGGGCCGTCGGGGGCTCGTTCGGCAACGGCGGCGTGGACGTCACCCACGACTTCGGCATCGAGTAGCGGGGGTGGTGACCGGCGCCCCGTGATCGATGCCGACCGGCCGGGGACCGCGGGACCCGGAGGGGGAGCCCGGGTCCGACTAGGTCGGGGGACGGCGGTACGGCCGTCCCACCGGCGGGAGCGCTCCGGGCAGGCCCTCCATCGGCCTGCCCGGCGAGCCGCCGCCGGTGTCGAACGGGCGTCCGCTGTGGACTTGGTTCGATCCCGTTCACCGGAGCGGTTTCCCGCACGTCCCCTTCCGCGCGTCGAGGTGCGGGGAGGCCTCCGGCGCCGTCGGATCCGCCTGCGCTCGCTCCGGCTCGGTGAACGGGGACGGGCGGGACCGCCGGGCGTCCCGCCCCGGTGGTCAGAGGTCGTACACGCGGCGGGCGGTGCCCGCGAAGAGGTCGGTGCGCTCGGAGTCCGTCATCGGCTCGGTGATGCGCTTGAAGGTGTTCCACAGCGTCCGGTAGGGGACGCCGACCGCGTCCACGGGGTAGTTGCTCTCGAACATGCACCGGTCGGGGCCGAACGCGTCGATGCAGGTTTCGATCCACGGGCGCCAGAGCTCGGCGAGTTCGACCGAGGACGGGGGCCGTTCGGCGGTGCGGTAGTCGAACGCGGCGAGGCGGGCGACGAGACCCCCCAGCTTGCAGGTGGTGTTGGGGCGTTCGGCGACCGCGCGCACCCCGCGGCGCCAGGTGGCGAAGTCCTCGTCGGTGCGCCCGGCGTAGCGCCCGTACCCGAGGGGGCCGCCGCAGTGGTCGAGGACGAAGGACAGGTCGGGCACCGCGTCGGCCGCCGCGGCCACGTCGTCGAGCTGGGGGAAGAAGACCCAGGTGTCGAGGCTGAGCCCGAGGTCGCGCAGCTTCGCCATTCCCTTGCGCACCACAGGATCCGCGAGCAGGTGCGGGGCGCTGCCGGTGTGGCTGTTCTCGATGACCGGGTCGTCGTCCCAGCTCGTCGCGAACCGGATGCCCTTGAACCGCCCGCGCCCCGCCCGCACGTGCTCCTGCAGGACTTCCTCGACGGCGTCGCCGAGCCGGAGGTCGGCGAAGCCGATGACGCCGGCCGCCACGTCGGGTCGGGCGTCGTCGGACGCCGCTTCGTCGGCCAGGGCGGTGGCGAACTCGGTCTCACCGACCGGGCGCAGCGACTCCGGGCCGTCCGGGCGGTAACCGGCGAGGCATTCGGCGAAGACGGTGCCGACGACGTGGTGCCCGGACGAGGTGTCCGCGGTGAACTCGTCGAGCAGGTAGCGGTATCCGGGCAGGTCCCACAGGTGGTGGTGCGGGTCGACGATCGGCAGTTCGGGGAACAGCACCTCCTCCGCGGGGGCCTTCGCGAGCCACTCCGGGTCCAGCGGGTAGATCCGGCCGAACTCGGCGGGACGCTCGGCGTCGTTGCGGAACAAGGGGGAGGACATGGGGAGTGCTCCTTCGCGGTGCGTCAGGACGTGCCCGGGTGCGCCGTCGGAAACCGGTGGTCCGGCGCCGCGGGCACGAGATCGTAGTGTGGTCGTCCCCCGGCCGGGGCGCACGGGGCTGCGGTGATCGGTGGGGAGGATCTGCGCCGATGACCGGGGCCTGCGGCGATGACCGGGATCTGCGCCGATGACCAGAGCCCCGCCGATGACCTCGAACAGCGCGTCGTTGATCGTCCCGTCGGGCCGCCGTCGGGCGGATCCGCCGACCAGGGCGGGAGATCGGCAGGCTCCGGACCCGGTGCCTACCGAGCGCGGTTCGGCCGCCGCACCGAGTTGATCTCCGCGGCGATCGGGCCGATGTCGACCGGTGCGCTGCGCGCTTCGTCGCCGATGACGGTGTGGCGGGGCGCCGCCGCGTCGCAGCTCGGCCACGCCGTGCCGTCCCGGTGCCGCGGGACGCCGGTGCGGGCGAACTCGGTCCAGGCGTGCTGCACGGCGTCGGACACGTCGACGTCGACCTCGTCGTACTCGGTTCCGCCGGTCGGCAGGCCGAAGAGGTAGGCGAGCTCGGCCATGTGCGCGGCGAGCAGTCCCGAGCGGCGGGCGCCCGGCGCGACGCGGGTGAAGTGGTACGCGTACGCCTCGCGGCCGAGCCCCGCGAAGCGCCGGTAGGTCTCCCACGCCGGTTCCGCCCAGATGGCGGCGGTGGTGAGCTCGGCGAGCGCGTCGTAGGGCGCACGTCCGTTCGCGGCGAAGCGGGCCAGGACCTCGTCCGCGCGGGAACCGGCCAGAGCGCGGGCCATGGTGCCGAGCGTCTCCGGGGTGTAGATCTCGGCCGGGTCGAGATCGGGGCGGGCGTACTGACCCGCGGGCCGGTGGAAGAACCGCGCTTCGTGCTGCGTCCACCCGAACAGGACGGGTACGTCGCAGGGGCGGTCGTCCGGGACGACCGAGCCGTCGGCCGTGGGGTACCAGACGAGGTCGGCGGGCGTGTGCAGCTGCCCGGCAGGCGGCGTTCCGGCCAGCGCGAACGACGCCTCGCGCACCTGCCGCGCGGGCAGGCTGCGCAGCTCGCCGACGTCCCGGGTGCCCAACCGGTCGAACAGCTGCTCGCTCGCCTCGGTGATCCGGTCGTAGGAGGGCGACGGGGGAACCGCGTAGTCCTCGAAACCGGCGCTCTGCACGATGGCCCGGTGGAACAGGCCGCGGGCCGCCGGGGTCGACAGCAGCGTTCGGGCCGCGGCGGCACCGGCGGACTGGCCGAAGACCGTCACGTTGCCCGGATCGCCGCCGAACGCGCTGATGTCGGCCGCGACCCACGCCAACGCGGCGACCCAGTCGAGCACCGCGGCGTTGGCGCCGATCTCGGGGTGGCTGAGGAAGCCGAACCCGCCGAGCCGGTAGTTGAACGACACGACGGTGACGCCGCGGCGCGCCAAGTCGGCGCCGGAGTACTCCGGCATGGACGAGGAACCGCCGAGGAAACCGCCGCCGTGGATCCAGACCATGACCGGCTGGTGGGCCGCCGGGTCCAGGCTGGAGGTCCAGACGTTGAGGTGCAGGCAGTCCTCGTTCTGCGGGGCCCCGAAGTCGATTCCGGTGTCGGCGATCTGCACGGCGGGCGGGCCGAAGGCGGTGGCGTCGCGGACGCCGCCCCAGGGCTCGGGCGGCGTCGGTGGTGCCCACCGCAGCTCGCCGACCGGAGGCGCCGCGTAGGGGATGCCGAGGAATCGGAAGATGCCGTCGTGCTCGGAACCCGCGAGGACTCCCTGTCCGATGTGGACTCGTGCCATGCGGCTGTTCCTTCCGGTGCTGCGGCACGGCGGCCGCGGGTCTCGGGTTCGGCCGGTGGGGCTCCGGTGCGCGGGCCGATCGCGTCGCGGTGGCGTCAGACGACCTTCCGCCCGGCCACCCGGACCCCGGCGGGCGTGCGGGCCGCCGTCAGGTGCTCGACGGGGTCGGTCGATCGGAGCAGCCGGACGCCGGTGCTGGTGGTCGTGCGCATGCGTCGTCCTCTCGGACCGGTGGGCCGGACGGCCCCGGCGGTCTCGGTCTTCGCGGCACCCGCACCGGTGCGCCGCCTGCCGTCGTGCGGGGTCCCGGGTGCTACCGCGCCTGGACGGGCAGTTGCAGGTAGGAGGCGTGTTCGCCGCCGGTGTGCACGACGTGCCGTCCGGTGTTGGCGGGGACGTACTCGCGGATGCCGGGCATCATCGTCCCCAGCAGGTTGCGGCCGCTGATGATGAAGCGGAGCTGCTCGCCGGGGTGGAACGCGAGGCCGATCGGGAGCAGGTCGATCTCGACGTCGACGGCCTCGCCGGGGGCGAGCTTCTCGACGCGGTCGAAGCTGTGCGCGGGCACCGCGTCGGTCGACAGCGCCTCGTCGAGGTGGCGCATCGACACGCGCAGGCGCCCGTCGGATCCCTTGTACCGCAGGATCGAGGCGCCGTGCTCGGTGACGTCGTGCACCTGCGCGCCCTGGTTGGGCACCGTGAAGTTCTGCAGCGGCGTGCCCTGGGCGTCGAGCTTCTGGACGAGCACGAACAGGTCCATGTCGTCGGAGCCCTTCGCCTCGACCCGCAGCCGCGCCTTGGGGTAGCCGACCAGCGTGGTCTCCGCGTCGAAGCGGACCAGGAAGGAGACCGATCCGGGGTTCGACTCCGCGTCGTACTCCACCGCGGACTCGCTCGCCGGCGCCTCCGTGGACAGCGCGCGCGTGCGGCCGTCGAGGTAGTACTTCGTGGACACCACGTCCGCCGGCGGGAACTGCTCCGCGGGGAGGTTCACCTGGTCCCCGCCTTCGAGGTCGAGCACGGCGTAGCGCACGCGCGGCGTCCGCTCCCACCCGTTGTCCGCGCCTTTGAGGAAGTGGTCGAAGAACCGGCGCAGGTCCTCCCGGTTGTCCTCGTCGTAGTAGTCGGGCCATTCCTGGGAGTTGTGGATGCGCAGCCACTTGTCGTCCGAGGCCATCCGGCGCCAGGCCCGGAACGTGCCCGCGGTGTGCAGCGTGTTCGAGTAGCTCGCCACGACGTAGGCCGGCGTGGTGATCCGGTCGAAGCGCGGGATCTTGTCCTCCCACAGCTCGTCCACGAGCGGGTGGTGCTCGGCCTCGGCGAGGACGTCCTCCTTCCGGTTCCGGCCGAAGAAGCTGTTGTCCCGCAGCTGCCGGGCGAATCCGGTGTCGGGCATGCCGCCGCGCAGCACCAGATCGCGGTAGACGTCGCTCACGCCTTCCCACGGGTTGATCGCCGCCAGGTGCGGAGGCTGCTCGGCCGCGGTGAACCACTGCGACACCGCGAGGTACGAGGTGCCGCTCATCCCGACCTTGCCGGTGCACCACTCCTGGACGGCCAGCCACTCGATCAGGTCGTAGCAGTCCCTGCCCTCCTGGCGGTCCCACAGGACGCTGTCCCCTTCGCCGTCGACGACGCCCCGGATGTCCGGGTTGCAGATCGCGTAGCCCTGCGCGCACCAGTACGCCGGGTCGGGGCCTTCGAACTTCTCCAGGCCGGACACGATCCCGTCGTCCAGCCCGACCATGCCGAACACGCCCTGCACGCTGGCGGAGGTGCCCTGGCCCTTGCCGTACGGGCTCCACGCCACGATCACCGGCACCGGTTCCGCGCCCGCGGGGCGGAGCACGTCGACGTAGATCGTCACGCCGTCGCGCAACACGACCGCGACGTCCTTCTCCAGCACGACCTCGACCGGCAGCGGGCGGAAGGGCGGCGCGATCCGGAAACCGGCGGGCAGGGTGCGGGTGCCGGGGTCGAAGTCGCTGAGGACGCCGCTCCTGTCACCCGGCAGGGGGTGCGACGGCATGAAGATCTTCGGATCGTCGCTCATGGTGGGCTCCTCACGTCTCGTCGTCCGCGGGGCGGGTTCCGGCCCTGCCGCGAGCGTAGGTTCGCCCGGCCAAGAACTCAACACATGTTGATATCAGGATTCGGGCGGTACCTTGCCGACATGACCGAGCACCCGAATCCCGCCACCACGGCGCGCCGCGGACGTCGGCCGGGGGCGAACACGACCCGGCAGGCGATCCTCGACGCGGCCCGCGCCCGGTTCGCGGCCGACGGCTTCGCCGCGACGACGATCCGGCGGGTGGCGGCCGACGCCGGGGTCGACGCGTCGCTGGTGATGCAGTTCTTCCGATCGAAGAGCGGGCTGTTCGCGGCGGTGATGTCCGTCCCGCCGGACGCCCTGGAGCGCTTCAGCATCGCCTTCGAGGGAACCGAGGACGGCCTCGGCGAACGGGTGGTCCGGGCGTTCCTGGCGGTGTGGGAGGAGGACGCGCGCAGCTCGGAGCCGCTCATGGCCATGCTCCGGGCGGCCATCGTCGACGACCGGGCCAACGAGCAGCTGCGCGAATTCCTCCAGGAACGGCTGATCGTCGCGGCCACCGCGTCCCGCGCCATCGACGACGCGGAGCTCCGGGCGGGCATCGCGGCCTCGATGCTGGTCGGGCTCGTGGTGGGGCGCGGCATCGTCGGCGTGCCCGCGCTCACCGGAGCGGACCGGGAGACCCTGGTCGAACTGGTCGGGAACGCGGTGCAGGGCGTGCTGGCGCCGGGGTCATCGGGCGACGACGGGCGGGCGGCCGGGCCCGGCCTTCGTCGCTGACCGCAGCGGAACGGATCTCCGGCCGCGGCGTCGACGCGTCGTCGGTCCCGCGGCCCGGGTTCCGCGCCGGTGCTCCCGAACCGCGCAGCCGGGAGTGCCGCACCGGATCCGGCCAGGAGCGCGTCGCCGCCCAGGTCGGCCGCACCGCCAGGCCTTCCGCGCTCTGCGGCGTGCCGTCAGGGCCGGGGTGGAGACCGGCGGAGCAGGGTGGACGCGTCCGGCAGGCCGAGCGCCCGGCCCCGCCGGGTCACCCGTCCCCGCTCGGTCGCACGTCCCGCCGGATCATCCGTCCCTGCCGCACCACCCGTCCCCGCCAGGTCACCCGTCGGCGAGCAGGGCGGCCGTGGCCTCCGGTGATTCGACGTGGAAGTGGTGGCTGCCCAGGTCGACGGGCACGATGCGGAGGCGGTCGCCGTAGCGCTCGACGGCCTCCGGCGCGAGGATCTCGCGGACCGCGAACACCGTGATCGGCTGCCGGACTTCGCGCAGCGCGGCATCCATGTCCCAGCGCACCAGGCCTTCGATCGCGTGCAGGCCGGCGGGCCTGCGCACGGCCGACATCCGCCGGACGTAGCCGTCCTGCACCGCCGGATCGGTGCCCTCGGGAGACCCGCCCGCGACCATCGCCCGCGTGGCCGCGGTGAAGTCCGAGCCGAACGCCCGCACCACCGCGTCGATCCGCTGCTCGTCCTGCGCGGGGAACAGCGACAGGTAGTGCAGCGCGTCCAGCGCGATCACGCGCGAGACGACGTCGGGCAGCTGCCGGGCGGTCTCGACGGCCACCGCGCCGCCCATCGAGTGCCCGGCGACGATGCAGCTCTCCACCGCTTCGGCGGCGAGCACGGCGGCGACGTCGCGGGCGAACTCCGCGATCGTGAAGGTCTCCCGCGCGGATCGGGATTCGCCGTGCTCGGCGAGATCGATCGCGAGGACCCGGTGGTGCCCGGGGAGGAAGCCGATCACCCCGTCGAAGTCGGTGCGGTCGCAGCCCCAGCCGTGCAGCAGCACCAGGACGGGTCCGTCGGCTGGGCCGGTGACCGCGTACCGGATCGTCGTGTCGTGCGGCCGCTGGACTTCGCGGTTCTCGATCCGGCACGTCGTCATCCCAGGCGTCCTCTCGTTGCCGCTGCGCTGATCCGAACCGGTAACGACAGGTTCGCAGGAAGAATTCCCCGACACCGCAGCGGAATCGGATTCCGGCGAGGCGCCGTTGCGCTTCCGGTGCGAGCGCGGTGCCTGCCGCCGTCCGTCCACCGGCCGGGACGCGCGAGCACCACCCGTCGTGCGACGAGTCCGGTCGCCCGCAGCGGATGTCCGGGCCGTGCGCCGCCGGAAGTCCTATGTGGATCGACCCGGCCGGTTCGCGAACCACACGGCGACGACCACGGCCGCGCACCCGGCCAGCTGCACCGCGGTCGGGGACTCGTGCAGCACCAGCACACCCAGCCCGACCGCCAGCACCGGCTGCAGCAGCAGCAACGACGCCGACGTGCCCGGCGCGAGCCCGCGCCCGCCCGCCGCCAGCAGCAGCCACGCGGCGACCTGGCCCACCAGCGCCAGCAGCACGAGCCACAGCCAGGACGGCGCGGGCAGGTCCACCGAGATCCCGGTGGTGACCGCGCCGACGCCACCCGTCACCACCGCGGCGGCCGCCGTCGCCAGGCACACCGGCGCCACCACGTGCCGCGGGCTGCGATGCCCCGAGAGCCGGTTGAGGTGCAGGTATCCGGCGTAGGCGACCCCGGACGCCACGCCCAGCAGCACCCCGCGCCCCTGGTGCGCCGACTGCGCGCCCGGCGCGAGCAGGCCGCTGGTCAGCGCGATCCCGGCGATCAGCACCGGGCAGGCGAGCAGGAAGCGCCGCGCGATCGGCGTGCCGCCGAACACCAGCGCCAGCAGCGGGAACGCGATGACCTGCACGTTGTTCAGCACGGTCGCGATTCCCGCGCCCACGTCGAGGATGCTCTGCGTCCACAGCACGTAGTCCAGCCCGAGCAGGACGCCCGAGGCCACCGCCCAGCGCTGCAACGCGGGGTCCAGCGGGCCGTGCCCGCGGTGCTCGCGCACGGCCAGCGGCACCAGCGCCACGAGCGCGATCGCGCAGCGCAGGAACGCCGCGGTGCCCGCCCCGACCTCGGCGAGCTTCACGAACAGCGCCGACCCGGACAGGCACCCCGCCCCCGCCACGACCAGCAGCACCGGTGCGGGGACCGGCCGGGCGGTGCGGGTGCGGGCAGGGGAGGGCGCCATGCGATCGAGGACCATGACTTCCACGGTCGCAGTCGCGACCGAGAAACACCATTGACCAGTTCTTACCCCGACGCGTTAGCCTCGCTGACGTGATGAGCTGGGAACGGCTGCGGGTGTTCGCCGCGGTCGCCGAACACGTGTCGATCACCGCCGCCGCGGAAGCGCTGCACCTCACGCGGCCCGCGGTGTCGCAGCACGTGCGCAAGCTGGAGCGGGAGATCGACTGCAGGCTGGTGGAGCCGGACGGGCGCGGCATCCGGCTCACCGCCGCCGGGCACGTGCTCGCCGCCGCCGCGCGCACCGTCTCGACCGCGGTCCAGGACGTGGAGCGCGACCTCGCCGACTTCCACGAGCAGCTCATCGGGCCGCTGCGCATCGGTGCCGTGCCCAGCGCGCTGCGCTCCTTCGTGCACGACGCGCTGCGCGCGCTCACCGAACAGCACCCGCGGGTGAGCCCGAGCGTGCGCGACGGCGAGGTCATCGAACTGATCCCCGCGCTGCGGGCCGGTCGGTTGGACGCCGTGGTGCTGGAGAGCTGGACGAGCCTGCCCGCCCGGATGCCGCCCGGCGTCGCGCTCACCGAACTGCTCGCCGAGGACGTCCAGCTCGCCGTGCCGGACGGCCACCCGCTGGCGCAGCGGTCCACCGTGCACCTCGGCGAACTGCGCGGGCAGCGGTGGGCCAGCTCGCCACCGGGCACCGAAGCGCACGAAGCGCTGGTGCAGACGCTGCGCGCGCACTCCCTCGACGCCGACGTGCCTTACTGCGCGACCGACTACGCGACGCAGTTGTCCGCCGTCGCCGCGGGCCTCGCCGTCGCGCTCATCCCGCGCATCGCGCGGACGCCCTGCCCGCCCGGGGTGCGGCACGTGCCGTGCACCCCGACGCTGACCCGCAGCATCGCCGTCGCCACCGCGGAGAACCCCACCGCTCCCGCTGTCCAGTTCGTCGAGGAACTCCACCGCGGCACCCGCGACCGGTAGCTCCGCGACAGGTCGGCGCGAGGACGGCATCGCCGTGAACGTGCCGCCGAGGAGGCTCGGCGCCGTCAGCCCGCGGCGGCCGCCGCGTCCGGTTCCGCGGGTTCCGACATCCAGACGATCGAAGCGCCGGACACCACGACGAGCGCGATGCCGAGCAGGGCCGCGGTGCCGATCGCCTGGTGCAGCAGCAGGAGGCCGATCAACGAGCCCACGACCGGGTCCATGCTGAACAGGGTTCCGATCACGCGGGCCGAGGACACCCGCGCGGCCACGGTGTCGACGGCGTAGGGAATGGCCACTCCGATCACCGCCGAGATCGCGAGCACCAGCCACTGGTGCCCGGTGACCGAAGCCGCGGCGCCCACCCCGAAGGGCAGCGACACGACCGCGGCGACGACCGTCGACAAGGCGAGCCCGGAGAGGCCCTCGTCGGACTTGCCGACCCGCTCCGCCGCCAGCGTGTAGAGGGCGAAGAAGAACGCGGCACCCAGCCCGAACGCGAAGCCCGCGGCGTTGAAGTACCCGCCAGGGCCGGAGATCAGGACGACGCCCGCCAGCGCGGCCAGCGCGCACAGCCCTTCCCGGACGCGCCGGGAGGTGAACAGCGCCACCGCGCACGGGCCGAGGAACTCGAGGGTGACCGCGATGCCGAGCGGAATCCGGTCGATCGCGGAGTAGAGGCAGATGTTCATCGCCGCCATCGCGATGCCGTACCCGAGGACGCCCGCCCACTCGCTCCTGCTCCGGCCGCGGAGCCGCGGGCGGAACACGAGGCAGAGCAGGACCGCGGCGATGCTCATGCGCAGCGAGCTCACCGCCATGGGGCCGATCGGGTCGAACAGGCCGGACGCCACGGCCGAGGAGGTCTGGATCCCCACCGAACCGATGACCACCAGCCCCAGTGCTCTGCTCACGCCGCGGCGATCGGCATCCGGCCGTTCCCGAATTTTCGCGGTCATGTCGGCTCGTTCCGCTCCTGCTCGTTGTCGAGGTCTTCGCCGGTCATCGGGAGGTAGGGGCAGGTATTGGTGTCGCCCAGGGAGAATTGCGGCAGTTCCGGAGCCTCGCCGTGAGTGCCGAGGTGGGGAGAAGGCGGAACGCCATCATATTCGACCAGCCGCTCCCGGATGGTGGTTCGCGCCGCCGCGGCGCGTCGCGGCAGCCGGTCGAAGCTGGCCCGGGATTGCACCACCAAGGTGAAGCACTTTCCGAGATTCCTGCTGCGCCGGCGAACGTGGTGCCGGGTGCTGATGTTGATGAAGAAGTCGATACCGCGATACCAGAAGTTCCAGTTCGGATCCTTCGGATCGGTGGGCGCGTCGGACGGCCACGCGCCGCCCTCCCGGAGCAGGGTCAGCAGCAGTTCCCGCGCGGTCGCGCAGTCCTCGTCCAACGAGTCCGATTCGATGCCGTCGAGCCACAGGACCACCACCTGGTCCGGGTTCGCCGCGATGGCGTCGACGGCGAGGTCCATCAGGTGGACGACCGCGTGCGGGCCGCGGACGTCGCCGTGGCCGAAGAGCAATTCGTCCCTGCGGAACGCCTGCGGGGCGAACACGCACGGGAAGTCCTCCGCCCCGGCGGTACGGGCGAAGTCGAGGAAGTGTTCCGCTGTTCCTGGTGCGCCTTCGGAAGCGCGGAAGAGTGAGCCGAGAACCGGCATGTCGATCTTACCCCCCACGGATGAAGCGGATTCGATGGAGAAAGATGTCGGGAGGTGCGGGGAATGGCGCTTTCGCCGTCGGCGGAAGGGCGCTTCCCGTTCAGCGCGAAGTGAGGGTGCGAATGCGGAGCGGAATGCCTCGTCGAGGCATCCCGGATTTCCGCCGCATCACGTCATCCCCCGTGTGAGCCCCAGAAATGCTTGCTGGGTCGATCGTGCCAGAACGCCTGTCCGGGGCGCAGCCGGCCGAAATGTGATGTGCGGCACGGAAATATGTGACTTGATGCGTCTTCAGGGTGAAAAGGAGAGCGGGAAGGGTGAAAAGAAGGTGCTCGCATTCTTCTCGAACCGCACTCGGCCGCCGCGGCCGCCGGGAAGGACGGCTTCGGCACCCCGGCCCACTTCAGGAGCACGCCGGGGCGCGGACGCCCCGGGTCTCCGCCGCCACAACCAGAAGTCGTTCGCCGCTTGCGCCGAGCTCCGGAACGTGGTGTGACTGGTAGGTCGGCGAATCCGCGACGACCGGCGAGGAGGCGGCATGCTCGACGACGTGCAGGTGGTGGCGTTCGACATCTTCGGCACCGTGGTGGATTGGCGCACCGGCATCACCGAGCAGGTCGGCGCCGTCTTCGCGGATCGCGGTGTGGCGCTCGACCCGGCGGGGTTCGCCGATTCCTGGCGGGACCGCTACCTGCCCGCGATGGCGCGCGTCGACCGCGGTGAACGGGAGTGGGCCACCCTGGACGCGCTGCACCGCGAATCGCTGGACGAGCTGCTCGCCGAGCGCGGGATCGCCGAGGCGGTGGGCGAGGCCGACCGGGCGCGGCTGGTGCGCGCCTGGCACCGGCTGCCCGCCTGGCCGGACAGCGCGGACCTGCTCGCCCGGCTGCGCACCCGCTACGTGGTGGTGGCGCTGTCCAACGGCGGGTTCCGGTTGCTGACCGACCTGCTCAAGGCCGCCGAGCTGACCGTCGACGCGATCACCTCCGCCGAACTCGCCCGCAGCTACAAGCCGTCCCCGGCCGCGTACCTGACCACCGCTCGGCTGTTGGACGTCGAACCGCACCGGCTGCTGCTGGTCGCCGCGCACCGCTGGGACGTCGACGGGGCGCGCGCCGCCGGGCTGCGCACCGCGTTCCTGGAACGCCCGGGGGAGAAGGGGCCGCACCGCGAAGCGGACCGCGCCGCCGACGTCACCTGCGACATCGCCGCGACCTCCGCCGCCGAGCTCGCGACCCGCCTCGGCTGCTGAGGCCTGCGCCCGCTCCGGCCGCACCGCCCCGGTGGCCGTTCGCGGACACCGATCCAGGAGTCGCCGCGGTGGCCGCCCCGAACTGCCGCAGGACGCCGCGGGCCGCCGCGACGCCCGGGACCACCGCGCGACGTCCCGGACTTCCGCACGACGACGCGGTACTGCACGACGACGCGGCGGCCTGCTACCGGACCCGACCGGTGCGGACCACCGCGTCGACCTCCGCGGCGGTGGGCGCGGTGGCGGGGCCGGAGCGGGTGACCGCGAGCGCGGCCGCGATGCCCGCCCGCCGGACCGCGGATTCGAGGTCGGCACCGGCGGCCAGCCGCGCGCACATCACCCCGGCGTGCGCGTCGCCCGCGCCGTTGGTGTCCACCGCGTCGACCGCGGGGGAGGGGCACCACAGCCCGTCGCCACCGGGCCGCGTGAGCAGTGCCCCGCGCGGTCCGGCGCGCAGCACCACCGTGCGGCCGATGCCGGTGGCGAGCGCGGCAGCGACCGCCGCCGGATCGTCGGGTGGCTCGAATCCCAAGCGCCGCAACAGGATGCGCGCTTCGCGCTCGTTCGTGGTCCACACGTCGGCGCGGTCCAGCAGCACGCGCACCGCGTCGAGGTCGGCGTCGTCGATCACGGGGGCGGGATCGACGACGACGCGGCCCGGGGCGGTCGGCAACCACTCCAGCAACGCGGCGCGGTTGGCGTCGTGCACGAGGGAATAGCCGGACGCGTACACGACGTCCTCGTCGCCAGGTCCGGTGCGGCGCAGCTGCTCGGCGTCCACTTCGGACTCCGCTCCGGCGGTGGAGGCGAACGTCCGCTCCGCGCCGTCGTCGACGAGCGCGATGCTGAACCCGGTGTCCCGGTGCGGATCGGCCGGTGCGGTGAGCTCCACGCCCTCGGCGCCGAGCGCCGCCCGCACCACGTCTCCGAACGGCCCGGTCCCGTGCCCGCCCGCGTACACGACGCGGGCCCCGTCGCGCGCGGCGGCGAGCATGACGTTCACCCCGCCGCCCGCGAGGAACTCGTGCCCGGAGGCGAACACGTCGCCGCCCGGCGCGGGCACCGCGGGCACCCGCAGCACCAGGTCCACGACGCCCTGCCCGGTGTGGATGACGCGCCCGCTCACCGCGGACCCGCCGCGGAGCGCAGGCCGAACACGGCGTACAGCAGCCCGCCGACGACGGCCGCGGCCAGCCATGCCATGCCGTTCACACCGATCCAGCTGTCGTGCAGCGGCCCGGTGTACCACGGCACGTCGCCCGGCGTGACCTGCATGAACAGCGCGGCGAAGACGATGGCGGCCAGCCACGGGCCGAACGCGACCCACCGCACCCCGCCGCGGTAGTGGTAGGCGCTGCGCGACGTCAGGTCCATCAGCGCCACCGGGTCGTACTCGCGGCGCCGCAGCATGTCGACCAGGAAGATCCCCACCCACGCCGAGATCGGCACGGCCAGCAACGAGATGAACGTGGTGAACGGCCCGTAGAAACCGTCCGCGACCAGCAGGAACAGCAGCGAGGCGACCGTCGTGACCACCACGTCCACGATCACCGCGTACACCCGCTTCACCCGCAGCCCGAGGGTGAGCGTGGTCAGCCCCGCCGAGTACACCGACAGGTGGTTCGACAGCAGCAGCCCGACGAACGAGATCAGCATGTAGCCCACGGCGACCGGCAGCGGCAGCGTGTCGCGGATCGCGTCCAGCGGGTTCGCGGACGTGGCGATCGCCGGATCGGACGAGCCGAGCACCGATCCCATGCCGATCATGACGACCAGCGGGATGCCCGCCCCCGCGGACGCGGACATCACCAGCGGCACCGCCCGCACCGTCGACGCCTGGTAGCGGGCCATGTCCGCCCCCGAGTTCGCCCAGCCGATGCCGGTGCCCGCGACGATGGTCCCGATCCCGGTCAGCACCGCGGCGAGATCCCCGCCGGGGGCGCGGCCGACCTCCGCCCACTCGATGTTGACGACCAGGAATCCGAGGATGACCAGGTTCGCGGCCCCGAAGATCCAGGTGGACCACTTCTGCACGACGAGGATCGCGGCGTGGCCCATCCCGGAGACGGCGACGGTGAACCCGACGAACAGCGCCACCCCGACGACGGCGACGATCGGCGCGGACTTCGCGTCCCCGCCGGTGCCCGTGAGCAGCGAGACGATGGTGACGATGGCGAGCGCGGCCGTGGCGGTGTTCACCGTCTCCCAGCCGAGCCGCGAGATCAGCGCGACCGCGGTCGGCCCCGCGTTGCCGCGAGTGCCGAAGAGGGCGCGGGACAGGGTGAGGCTCGGCGCGCCGCCGCGACGTCCGGCGACGGAGATCAGGCCGACGACGGCGAAGGATCCGAACGAGCCGAGGAACGCGACGAGCACCGCCTGCCACGCGGACAGGCCGAGGGCGACGAGGCTGACGCCGAGGGGCATGCCGACCACGGAGATGTTCGCGGCGAACCACACCCAGAACAGCTGCAGCGGATTCCCGGTGCGCTCGGCGGCGGGCACCGGCTCGATGCCGCGCTGCTCCACCGCACCGAGCGCGCCGGCCGGGGGTGCTTCCGGCGCGCTCGCCGCCGGGGATCCGGTCTCGGACACAGGGGTCACCTCATCATCTCCGTTGACGATCGCCGCACGGCGAGGAGCCGCCGCGCGAGTGGTGCCGGTTCCAGGGCGTTGACCGCCAGGACCCGGTGGACCGCCGCTTCGGGGAACGCGGCGGTGCCGTGCACGGCGCCCAGCACGGCTCCGGCCATGGCGGCGACGGTGTCGGTGTCGCCGCCGAGGGAGGCCGCGGTGCACAGCGCTTCGAACGGCGCGTCGGCGCCGCGTTCGACGAGCAGGAGGGCCGCGACGACCGACTCCTGCGACTGCACCGAGGTGCCGACCACTTCGTAGAGGAAGGTCTCGAACTCCGCGGTGCCGAGCCGCCGCGCCTGCGCGCGGAAGGCCTCCAGCCGGGCGGGGATCGAACCGCCGGCTACCCAGTGCCCGCGCGACTCGCCGTCGCGGGCCGCGGTGGTGGCGGCCGCGAGCGCATCGCCGACGTCCGCGCCGCCGACGCCCGCGGACACGGCGGCGGCGATCGCGGCGGCCGCGGAGATGCCGAGCCCGGTGTTGTGCGTGACGCGGCTGGCCTCGACGACCGCGTCGAGCAGGCCCTCGCCGGGCACGTGCGCGATGCCGACCGGCGCGATGCGCATCGCGGCGCCGTTCGTGGTCCCGTAGCGGCCGGTCTCCTCGATGGGGGAGCCCGCCTGCAACTTCGCCAGGGCGGCGTTGGTGGACGGCCCGAGCAGGTCCAGCGAGCCGCGCGCCACCATCACCTGCTCCCAGGCGATCAGTTCCTTGGCGAAGGCGTGCGGGTCGATGCTGCCGCCGCCGTCGGCGACCAGCCGGGCGACGATCATCGCCTGGTCGGTGTCGTCGGTGACGGAGCCCGCGGGCATCCCGGGCGCGATCGGCTGGTCGGCCGCGCCGTCGGTGAAGTCCTCGATCCGGCCGTACCGGGCGCGGACCAGGTCGCGCGGCATGGATTGGGTGGGCATGCCGAGGGCGTCGCCGATGGCGAGCCCGAGCAGGGCGCCGTGCGCGCGGTCGAAGTCGGGGCCCGCGCTCATCGCTGGTCGCCGAAGTTCAGCGCGAGGGTGAAGTACCGCGGGTCGAGCAGCGAGACGACGTGCTCGGCGAACCGGCCGTCGTCGGTGAACGAGGTGCGGGCGGTGCGCAGGAACGCGCTGCCCGTCTCGCGGTGCAGGATCCCGGCTTCCCGCTCGTCCAGCCAGTGCACGTCGGCGCGCTGCGTGCCGCGGGTCAGCAGGTATCCGGCCTGGGCGAGGGTCTGCGAGATCGAGCCCTTCACCAGCCCGGTCTCCGGCAGCTGTCCGAGGGTGCCTTCGGCGGGCACGGTGGAGCACTCGAAGGAGATCGGTTCGACGCCGTCGGCGGAGCGCAGGATGCGGACGCGGCGGATCGCGATGCCCCGTTCGAGCCGGACCTCGGGCGGCAGCAGCGGCACGTCGGCGCGCTCCACGCGTTCGAGGCCGAGGACGGCGACGGTGATCTCGCTGCCGCTGTCGGCGAGGGATTGGGCCCAGCCGCGGTCCTGGCTGAGCTGGTGCCCGTTGAAGATGACGAAGGAGCCGCGCCCGCTCTCGGTGGCGATGAGCCGCAGGTGCTGGAGCTCGTTGAGCGCCTGCCGGACGGTCCCGCGGGAGACCTCGAACTCCTCGGCGAGGCGCAGTTCGCCGTCCAGCTTCTCGCCGAGCCGGTAGTGCCCGTCGCGGATGCGCTGCGCGAGGGTGTCGACGATCTGCTGCCGCTTCCCCGGCGAGACCTGTTTATACATGTAGGTACATGTACAGCAGATCGGACGGCCCGGCAACCGCGAGCTCGTCGACCTGCGGGTTCAGGCCGACGAGCCCGGCCCGCTAGCGGACCGGCCTGCGGTCCTGCTCCCGCTGCAGGGCCCGGAACTGCTCGAACCAGCCGTGGCCGCGGCCCGGCAGCCCGTCCGGGGCCGGCTGCACGGTCTTCGACGCGAAGATGCTGTTGAACAGCCACGGCGTCTTGTCCGGCCCGAAGTCCTGCACCATCGGGGTGTCCTGCGCGACGCCGTAGGTGGCCAGCGCCAGCCGACCGGTCGCGCGGAACCGCTCCACCTGCGCCTGCAGGAAGTGGTCGTGCGCCGCGTACCAGCGGCTCGTCGCGCACAGGTCGTCCCACTGCCGCTGCGGCACCGGGGAGTCGATCGCCGCCTGCACCGCCTGCCACACCCGGGTGCCTCCGGGTAGCCCGTAGCGCCGGGCGTACTCGGCCGCCACCGGTTCGCGGAGCTTCGACTTCCAGAACAGCACCAGTGAGAACTCGGTGACCAGGATGCGCTGGTCCGGGCGCAGCTTCGGCAGCACGTAGTCGAGGTAGGTGCCGCAGCCCGCCGGATCGTCCACGTGCGGGTGGATGTCCACGCCCTCCAGCTCCGGGGTGCGCCGGGCGAAGTCGAGCCAGCGGGCCGTGGCGGCGGTCTGCCCGCCCGGCCGGTCCAGGTGGTTCAGCGCCCCCAGGAACAGCCGGGTGCGGCAGTCCGCGCCGAAGTCCCGCCGCCTGCGGTCGATGACGTGCCGGGCCAGCGCCTCGTAGTACTCGTTGAGCCTGCTGCCGCGGTCGGCTTTCCGGGTCTCCAGGAACGGTTCGTTGCCGATGCACAGCAGGTCGATCCGGTCCAGCACGGTGGACAGCACCGCGTCGAGCCGGGCGAGGTCGGCGGCCAGCTCCGGCGTGCCGGGGCGGGGCAGCGGGCGCCCGGAGTTCTGGAACTTCAGCGACATCGCGGTGCCGTAGCCGCGGTCCGAGGCGTCGAGCAGCAGCCGGATCTCGGGCCGCTGCGCGGGATCGGCGCGGTCGGCGGCGTCCACCACGTGGAAGCCGCGCAGCCAGCTCGCGTCGATGGCCCGCAGCTCGGGGAAGGTGACGACGTCCGGGGCGCCGTTGAAGTTCGCGCCCAGCGCGCCGTCCGGCAGGCCGGGCCGTGCGGCGCGGTCGGCTGCGGCCGCATCGACGGGTTCGGGTCCGGCGCCGGGTTCGCGGAGGCCGCATCCGGCCAGACCGGTGCCGGCCGCGGCCAGCAGCAGGCCCAGCCGCCTGCGGGAGAGCTCTCGTCGCATGACGCTCCGTTCCGGGGTCGCGTGATCAGGTCCCGCTCGCGATCGTCCCCGGCCGCGCGGTGCGCCGAACCGCACGGGCGCCGATTTCGGGACATCCCTCGTGGCGGAGTCCGGTCGGTGCTCGTCCACCGCGTGCCGGTCGGAGCGGGCGTGCGCGGCGAGCACCGGTACTCCGTGGACCGGCCCGAGGAGTCCGGCACCGCGGTCGGCCACGCGTCCGGGGTGGTGCCAGGCCCGCTGGACCTGTGCACCCCGGCGGGAAGGAGGTGGCCCGAAACGCGTCCGCAGCGGACTCGCGCGCCGCTTGCAACTTTGGGTGGAGGCGGCGGGGTTCGATCCTTCGAGGCTCGAGCGGAGGTGGGGCCCGCTGGTTGAGTCGGGGACGTGACCACGACAGAGATCACCGCGGGGGAGACCGCGGAACCGATCAGGGGACTGCGCGGGCTGATCCGCCGCCGTCCGATGCTGAGCTTCTTCCTGCTCGCCAACGCGTTGAGCTGGCTGGCCTGGGTGCCCTACATCCTGTCCCGCAACGGGGTCGGGGTGTGGGACTTCCGCTTCCCCGAGGTGCTCGGCACCAGCCAGCTGCTCGGCGTGCTGCCCGGCGCCTACCTCGGCCCGATCGCCTCCGCGCTGCTGGTGACGGCCGTCGCCGACGGGCGCGCCGGGCTGCGCCGGTGGATCGGCCGGATGTGGCGCTGGCGGGTGCGCTGGCACTGGTACGCGATCACGCTGCTGGGCGTGCCGGTGACGATGCTGGCCGCCGGGTACGCCTTCTCCGGCGGGGAGGTGCACGCGCCGTCGATGCTGGCGCTCGCCGCCTACGTCCCCGGGCTGCTCATCCAGATGATCACGACGGGGCTGGCGGAGGAACCGGGCTGGCGGGACTTCGCGCTGCCCCGGTTGCAGCGCCGGTTCGGTCCGCTGGCCGGTTCGATGGTGCTCGGCCCGCTGTGGGCGGTGTGGCACCTGCCGCTGTTCCTCACCGAATGGGGCCGCTGGCCGCACGCGCACTGGAGCCTGCCGGTGGCGTTCGCCGTCTTCTGCATCGCGTTCAACGTCGTCATGACCTGGGTGTTCAACCGCACGGGGGAGAGCCTGCCGCTGGCGATGCTGCTGCACGTGAGCGTGAACAACTTCGCCACGATCATGTGGTCGGAGATGTTCCCGACGATCGACCCGGACCTGGCGATGACCGCGATGGCCTCCGGTGCGGTCGTCACCTGCCTGCTCGTGCTGGTCGGAACCAGAGGACGGCTCGGCTACCGGGGATGAGCGGTGACTGGGCCGGTCAGGAACCCGGCTCGGGAACCGCGACCACGCGGTTCTGGTAGGCCCACACCACGGCCTGCAACCGGGATTGCACGCCGAGCTTCGGCAGCATCCGCGCCAGGTGCGACTTCACGGTCGACACCTCGACCACGAGGGCGCGGGCGATGTCCTCGTTCGACATGCCCTGCGCGAGCAGCAGCAGGATCTCGTGCTCCCGCGGGGTCAGCAGGTCCCCGGCCCGCTGCGCGGTGACCGGTTGGAGGCGGCGGCGGTGCACGAATTCGCGCAGGATCCGCCGGGTCAGCGTCTGGTCGATGGTGCCCCGGCCGGCGGCGACCTGGTGGACCGCGGCGACGATCGCGTCCGGGTCCGCGTCCTTGAGCAGGAATCCGGCGGCGCCTGCTTCCAAGGCGCCGAACACGTAGTCGTCCAGGTCGAAGGTGGTCAGCACCAGCACCGCGACCTGCGGGTCGGCGTCCGCCGCGCACAGCGCGCGGGCCACTTCGATGCCGTTGAGCCCGGGCATCCGGATGTCCAGGCAGGCGACGTCGGGCGCCAGCTCGCGGGCCATCGACAGCGCTTCGGTGCCGTCGCGGGCCAGGCCGACGACCTCGATGCCGGGTTCGCCGCCCAGCAGCGCGGACAACCCGGAGCGGGTGAGGTGCTGGTCGTCGGCGATGAGGACGCGGATCACGCGGGTGCCTCCGGGATCGGTGGCGCGAGCGCCGCGGGGGTCGGGTCTTCGCGGGGGAGCAGCAGGCGCACTTCCCAGCCGCCGCCGGAGGTGGGGCCGTAGTCCAGGTCGGCGCCGACGAGCTGCGCCCGCTCGGCCATGCCGAGCAGCCCGAACCCGCCGCCGGGCCCCGCGCCCGCGGTGGCAGGGGCGCCGTTGCGCACGACGACCGCCAGCCGGTCCGGTCCCCGGGCGCCGATCTCCACCGCGCAGCGGGCGCCCGGGGCGTGCGCTGCCGCGTTGGCCAGCGACTCCTGCACCGCCCGGTAGGCGACGAGCTGGGCGAGCGGGCCGACCTCGCCGGACCCGGAGCCGGGCAGCACCAGGTCGATCTCCGCACCGGCGGCCCGGCGCTGGGCGACGAGTCCGGGCACCGCGTCCAGCGCGGCGACCGGGGCGTCGGCGCCGTGGCCTTCGCGCAGCAGGCCGACGAGCCGGCGCAGGTCGTCGAGGACCGCGGTGCTCTGCTCCCGGATCTCGCGGGCGGCCTGCCGCGCGGCGTCCGGGTCCGAGTCGATCCGGCGGTCGATCACCGCGGCCATCAGCGCGATCCCGGACAGGTGGTGCGCGGCGATGTCGTGCAGCTCCCGGGACAGCGCGGCCCGCTGCTGCGACACCGCGGCTTCCAGCAGCGCGCCCTGCTCGCGCCGCAGCGCCCGCGCCTCCTGCTCGCGGGCCTCCCGGGCGTCCCGCTGCGCCGCGATCACCGAACCGGCCAGCACCGGCAGCCCGACGACGACCAGCGCCTGCGCCGCACCCGCCAGCAGCGCCGCGGGCAGGGCCAGCGCCTCGTCGCGCACCTCGTTGCACGCCTGGGCGACCGCCTCCAGCAGCCACGCGCCGGGCAGCACGATCCGCGGCCACCGCGTCCGGGCCACCACCGCGAGGTACACCGCCGCGATCAGCGCGACCGCGGTGGTGCTGAACGCCGCGTTCGGGCCGAACCAGGCGAGCACCAGCGGTACCCCGGCGACCAGCGGCAGCACCACCTCGGGGCGGCGGTTCGCCCACGTCAGCGCGACCGCCTGCACCAGCAGCACCGCGCCCAGCAGCCACCACCGGCCCTCGCCGGGCGCGGGCAGGTCACCGAGGGTCGGGTCCGCGGCTCCGGCCAGCGGGATCGACAGGAACAGGGCCAGCGACACCAGTCCGCACCCGGCGGCGACCAGCGGGTTCAGCGGGTTCAGCGGTCGATGTGCGCTGCCGGTCGGTGCGCTCGGCGGGTTGCGCATCGGGGCTCCTTCCGCGCCGGGCGCTCCGCGGTCCGGTCGTCCGCGCCGGTCGCGGCACGTGGCGATCCTAGCGAGGTGATCGCGCCGCCCCCGGCACGCCTGGGTCCACAGTGGAATCACGGGCCGCGTCGACGGCGAGCGGTGGCCGCCCGCTCGCCCGCGCCTCCCGTCCGGTCGCCGAAGGTCGCCCGGTGCCCGGATCCAGGCCGCCCGCGCCTCCCGTCCGCAGGCTCGCCCGCGGGCGAGCGCCTCCCGTCCGCGGGCCCGTCCCTCCCGCCCGGTGCCGCTCGTCGCGGCGTGTTCTCCGCCACGATCGGGGGTTCGCCGCGAGCTGAATCCGCAGCAGAGGCGACCACCGGACGGGCGACCGGTGCAGGTGGGGCCGTTGCGGGGTCGACCCCGGCGCGGCGGCGTGTAAGCTTGGCAGCGGTCGTTGTTTCTGGGTTCGTGTTTTGTGCACGCTCGCAGGAGTGCTGATGCGGGCGAGCTGCTGTCTTGGGAGTAGCTGGAGTAGTCGCCGTCTGAGATCCGCGACCCCGGTGCCGGACCTGGCACCGGAACCGACCAGCTACCAGGATGGAGCAAGAACATGGCACAGGGCACCGTGAAGTGGTTCAACTCGGAGAAGGGCTTCGGCTTCATCGAGCCGTCCGAGGGTGGACCCGACGTCTTCGTCCACTACTCGGCCATCGACGCCGGCGGCTTCCGCACCCTCGAGGAGAACCAGACGGTCTCCTTCGAGGTCACCCAGGGCCCGAAGGGCCCGCAGGCCGAGTCCGTGCGCGTGGTCTGATCTGATCTTCGCCGCGCGAGCGGCGTGACCCGGGCCGGGGAACTCCCCGCGTTCCGGGGGTGATCACAGAACTGAGGCCGACCATCCAGCTGGATGGTCGGCCTCAGTTCGTTTCGCCCGGTCGATCACCGGACGGCGCCGCTCACGAGAACAGCTGCGCCGCCTTGATCACGAGCTCGTAGACGCCGATGGCGAACGGGATGCCCACCCACAGCCAGGACACGGCGAGGAGGACGCGGGTGCTCCCGCTCGCGGGCGCGGTCTTCTGCTCGGTCATCTCTCTCGTCCCTCAGCTGCTCTGCTCGCCGGAGGTGCTGGATGCCGTGGCGGCGTCCTCGTCCTCGTCGGCCTTCTTCGCCGCGGAGTCGTCCGCGCCGCTCTTCTCCTCGGCGTCACGGGAACCGGACGCGTCCGGCTCGTGGAACCGGGAGTGCACCGGGCGGATCAGCTCGTTGGCCACGAACCCGATCACCAGCGCACCGGTCATCAGGTAGAACGACACCGTGTACAGGTCCGCACCGGACTTGCCCGCGGCCTCGCCGGAGTCGGCGAGCGCGTCCACGATGGCCGGCCCGAGCACGCCCGCCACCGACCAGGCGGTGAGCAGCCTGCCGTGGATGGCCCCGACCTCGAAGGTGCCGAACAGGTCCTTCAGGTAGGCGGGGATCGTGGCGAAGCCCGCCCCGTAGAACGACATGATCAGCATGGCCGCCACGACGAACAAGGCGACGCTGCTGTCTCCCGCGAACAGCAGCAGCAGGTACGCGAGCGCACCCACCCCGAGGTAGACCCGGTAGATGTTCTTGCGCCCGGTCCGGTCGGACAGCGCCGACCAGGCGAAGCGACCACCCATGTTGGCCAGGGACAGCAGGGACACGAACCCGGTCGCCGCGGCGACGGCCACCGGAGTGCTGGTCCCGGAGAAGAAGTCCTGGATCATCGGGGAGGCCTTCTGCAGGATCCCGATGCCCGCGGTCACGTTCAGGCACAGCACGATCCACAGCAGCCAGAACTGCGGCGTGCGGAGCGCGTTGTTGGCCGAGACCTTGATGGGGTTGATGCTCTTGGCCACCGCGGAGGGGGTCCAGCCCGGCGGAGTCCAGCCCGGCGGGGGAACCCGGACGAGCAGGATGCCGAGGGTCATGAACACGGCGTAGACGATGCCGTGCACCAGGAACGTGCTGCCGATGCCGCTGGTGGTCTTGCCGAAGGCGTCGAGCATCGCGGTCGACCACGGCGAGGCGATGATCGCGCCGCCGCCGAAGCCCATGATCGCGATGCCCGTGGCCAGACCGGGGCGGTCCGGGAACCACTTCATCAGCGTCGACACCGGGGCGATGTACCCGATCCCGAGGCCGATGCCACCGACCACGCCGTACCCGACGACGACGAGCCAGTACTGCCCGAGGTACATGCCCAGGGCGGAGATGAGGAAGCCCGAGGCGAAGGAGATCGTGGAGACCAGCATGGCCCAGCGCGGGCCGCGGGACTCCACGAACTTGCCGCCGAACGCCGCCGACAGCCCGAGGAAGAAGATCGCCACCTGGAACGGGAGCGCGCTACCGGTCCCGGAAATCTGGAGGCTCGATTCCAGCGGGCTTTTGAAAACGCTCCACGCGTAGGCCTGCCCGATGGAAAGATGGATGGCCAGCGCGGCGGGCGGGACTAACCAACGGTTCCAGGTCGGTGGCGCAACGACCGAGAATCCGTCACGCACTGTCACAAGTAAACCTCCTTGGCACAAGGGGTTCCGGCATCTGGTACCGGAAACGCGCCCCGGCACGTGAGGGGCGCACGAATTCGAGATGCTACCTGCCTGGTCAAACGGGAAATTGGCGAACAATCACGGCGACGTGGTCGGAGGGCTCGACCGTCGATCACTCGAAGTGATCAACCCCGGCGTGCTTCAAGGGCCTTGCTACGCACGGGAAAGCGGCCGGGGAAGTCGGACGAAACGTGCGGTCCAATAACAAAACGCCCCAGTTCCGATTACGCCGGGTAGCGTATTGTGCTGGTCTCGTGACCAATGCTGTGACCGTATCGAGACCAATTATTTGCGCTGATGTAGCTGGAAGTTCGGATAGTGCCCGCGCGTGTTTCTAGCGCATGGAGGGGATACACTCCGGATTCCTTGACGCGCGAGCAAGCCCGAAGGACCCACAGCATGCCCCGAACGTCGGAGAACCGAAGCCGAGACCGGCTGGACGGTCAGTACGCCGAACCTAGATTCGGCAACATCTCGAAACACAGCCTCCGGCGCCCGGTGAACTCGGGTGAAACCGATTTCGCCGCAATTCAGGAAAGCGACGATTTCGTCGCCATCCGGCGTCGATTCCGATGGTTCGTGTTCCCGGTGACGCTGCTCGTCCTCGCTTGGTACTTCACCTACGTCGCGCTCGGCGCCTACGCCGAGGAGTTCATGAGCCGGCAGGTGTACGGCTACGTGAACATGGGGATCGTGCTGGGGCTGCTCCAGTTCGTCACCACCGCGATCGTCACCGTGCTGTACGGGCGCTACGTGCGCAAGCGCATCGACCCGCTGGTGGACCGGCTGCGCGAGCAGGAAGGGGCCGACCGCTGATGACGACCACCACCCTCGCGGCCGCCGTCGGCGACCCCACCACCACCGTCAGCGTCTTCGCCGGATTCGTCCTGCTGACGCTGTTCATCGTGTACCGGGTGTCGAACCGGAACACGACCGCCTCCGACTACTACGTGGCGGGCGGCGCCCTCACCGGCGCGCAGAACGGCGTCGCGCTGGCCGGCGACTGGCTCTCCGCCGCCTCGTTCCTCGGCGTCGCCGGGGCCATCGCCGTGCACGGGTACGACGGATTCCTGTACTCCGTCGGATTCCTCGTGGCATGGCTGATCGAACTGATGCTCATCGCCGAACTGGTGCGCAACACCGGCCGGTTCACCATGGGCGACGTGATCGGCTACCGGATGCGGCAGCGGCCCGTCCGCGCGGCCGCCGCGAACACGACGCTGGTCATCTCGTTCTTCTACATGGTCGCCCAGATGGCGAGCGCCGGTGGTCTCGTCGCGCTGCTGCTGGACGTGCAGAGCAAGTTCGGCCAGGCCATGGTCGTCGTGGCCGTCGGCCTGATCATGATCTTCTACGTGCTGGTCGGCGGCATGAAGGGCACCACCTGGGTGCAGATCATCAAGGCGACCCTGCTGCTGATCTGCGTGTCGCTGATGGCCGTGTTCCTCATCGGCCGGTTCTCCTACGACTTCTCCGGGCTGCTGGAGCAGGCGGCGGCGAACAGCCCGCTCGGGCAGGCACTGCTGGAACCCGGCGCGCAGTACGGGCAGACCTCGCTGTCGCGGATCGACTTCATCTCGCTGGCGATGGCGATCGTGCTCGGCATCTCCTGCCTGCCGCACATCATGATGCGGTTCTACACGGTGCCCAGCGCCCGCGAAGCGCGCCGCTCGGTCGTCTGGATCACCTGGACGATGATCGTGTTCTACCTGGCGACGCTGCTGCTCGGCTTCGGCGCCACCGCGCTGGTCGGCTCGGAGGCCATCACCAACGCACCCGGCGGGGAGAACTCGGCGGCGCTGCTGCTGGCCCACCGCATCGGCGGCTCCTGGCTGCTGGGCGTGGTCGCCGCGATCGCGTTCGCCACGATCCTCGCGGTCGTCGCGGGCCTCACCCTCACCGCGTCCGCCTCGTTCGCGCACGACGTGTACGCGAACATCATCAAGCGCGGCAAGGCCGACACCGTCTCCGAGATCCGGGTCGCCCGCATCACCGCGCTCGTCGTCGGCGTCCTGTCCACCGTCGGCGGCATCGCGGCCATCGGGCAGAACGCGGCGTTCATGGTGTCGCTGGCGCTGGCGCTGGCCGCATCGGCGAACCTGCCGACGATGCTGTACTCGCTGTTCTGGCGGCGCTTCAACACCACCGGGACGCTGTGGTCGATGTACACCGGCCTGATCTCGTGCATCCTGCTCATCGCGTTCTCGCCCGCGGTGTCGGGTCGGCCCTCGGCGATGTTCCCCAGCGCCGACTTCGACCTGTTCCCGCTCACCAACCCGGGCATCGTGTCGATCCCGCTGGGCTTCCTGGCGGGCTTCCTCGGCACCCTGTTCGGGAAGAAGGACCAGGACCCGGTCAAGCAGGCCGAGATGGAGGTCCGCTCCCTCACCGGGATCGGCTCCGGCCTCAAGGAACCGCAGCGCGCCTGACGCCCGCCGCACCACCGCGAAGGGCCGCACCGGGGCACCGGTGCGGCCCTTCGCCGTACCGGGTCAGGAGTTCCCGGCCAGCAGCGCGCGCAGGTCGGCGGCCGGGGTCGGGTGGGCGAACAGGAAACCCTGGTAGGCGTCCACGCCCAAGTGGTCGAGCAGGTCGTGCTGGGTGGTGTTCTCCACGCCCTCGGCGATGCACATCCGGCCCATCGCGTGCGCCAGCTCGATGACCGCGCGGACGATGCCGAGGTCCACCGGATCGGTGCCCATCCCGGAGACGAACCGGCGGTCCAGCTTCACGATCTGGGTGGGCAGGTCCTTGAGCCGCGCCAGCGACGAGTAGCCGGTGCCGAAGTCGTCCATCGCGAACCGCACCCCGTCGCGCGCGAGCCCGCTCATCACGCCCCGGGGGCGGGCGGGCAGCTCCACCAGCACCGTCTCGACCATCTCCAGCACGACCCGGCCCGGTTCGATGCCGCTGGCGGCGATCTCGGCGCTGATCTCCTCGTGGAAGCCGTCGTCCTCGGGTGAGAGCCCGGAGAGGTTGATCGCGACGCCCGGCGCGCGGCCACCGATCCGCCGCCAGCCCGTCGCCTCGCGCAGCGCCGCCCGCAGCACCCAGCGGTCCAGGTCGGCGAGCATGCCGCCCTGAGTGGCGACCGGCAGGATCGTGTCCGGGCGCAGCAGGCCGCGCTGCGGGTGCGGCCAGCGCACCAGCGCCTCGGCGAGCGTGATGGAGCCGTCGCGGCGGAACACCGGCTGGAAGTGCAGCTCCAGGCCGTCGTGCGCGAGGGCGTCCCGCAGGTCCTCCTCCAGGGCGAGCTGGGCGGGTGCGCTCGCGGGCGCGCTGCGGCCGTGCCCGCGCCGCTTCGCCTGCAGCATCGACGCGTCCGCCCATCGGATGAGCTCCGCCGGGGTGACGCCGGCCTGCGCGGTCGCCGCGCCGAAGGTGGCCGTGACGCTGAGCAGCCTGCCGCGCAGCGGGGTCGTCGCGCACAGGATGTCCCCGACCGTGCGGTGCAGCGCCTCGAGGCCGCCGCAGCCGGGCAGGTCCGAGCAGATGATGAGGAACTCGTCGCCGTAGAGCCGCGCGGGCGTGCACGACTCCGGCAGCTCGTCGACCAGCCGCCGCGCCAGCAGTGCCATCAGCTCGTCCCCGGCGTCGTGTCCCAGCGAATCGTTGAACCGGGTGAAGTTGTCCAGGTCGCAGAACAGCACCCCGACCCGGTCCGCGGCATCGCCCGACAGCATCGGCGCGAGCAGCTCGTTGACGCCCCGCCGGTTCAGCAGCCCGGTCGGCTGGTCGTGGGTCGCCTGGAAGTGCAAGGCCTCGGTGCGCCGCACCTGCTCGGTGAGGTCTTGGAACACCGCCAGCCAGAACCGGTTCCCGTCCTGGTCGACCGAGGCCGCGCACCGCACCTCGCACCACATCGGTTGCCCGCCCACCTGCGCGAGCCTCCGCTGCGCCACCGAGTCGGGCGCGGGCTCGCGGCCCGGTGGCACCGCGCGCGGCACCAGCCCGGCCACCCCGTCCAGCGGGTGCATCAGCTCGCCGGCCAGCAGGCCGTGCGGGCGGTACCCGAGCAGTTCGCACAGCGCGCCGTTGGCGTCGAGGATGCGGTCCCGCTCGTCGAGCAGCGCGATCCCGGTCGGCGCCAGCTGGAACAGGTCGGTGAACCGGCGGTCCGAGCGCTCCCGCTGCGCGACCGCCTCCGATTCGTCGCGGGTCACCTTGATGAACCCGTCGAGGGTGCCGTCGGTGGTGCGCTGCGCGGTGATCACCACGTGCGCCCAGAACGCGGAGCCGTCCTTGCGCAGCCGCCAGCCGCGGTCGATGAAGAAGCCGTGCGCGGCGGCCTGTTCGAGCTCCCACTCTGGATAGCCGGAGTTGACGTACTCCGCCGGGTAGAACGTGGAGAAGTGCCGCCCGATGATCTCCGCGCTGGTGTACTGCTTGATCAGCTGGGCACCGCGGTTCCAGGTGGTCACCCGGCCCTGCGCGTCGAGGGCGAAGATGGCGTACTCGCGCATGTCGGCGGCCAGCGCGCCCAGCAGCCGTTCGGTCTCCACCTGGGTTCCGGTGCGGTGGAAACCGGTGCCGGGCAGGGGAGGGAGTGCGTTCACCAGATCTCCGTTTCGCGGCACTGCGCGGGAGGTGCCGAACCGGTCGCGCCCGCCGAGGGAGAAGCCCGCACCGGACGCCCGACCGTGGCCGAGGCGGCTCACGGTACCGCCGAACCGGTGACACCGGCAAGAATTCGGGTCAGGGCTTTCGGCTCTGTGCGGGCGGTTCCCGGCGGGGCAGCGTGGTGATCGGAGATCCCGCACCGGAGGTCGTGATGGCCACGCTCGTTCCTCATCCCCGGCAGCGGCCCACCGCCTGGGTCGGCTGGGTGTACTTCGCGGCTTTCCTGCTGGTGCTGACGGGAGTCGTGCACATCGTCAACGGCTTGTTCGTGCTGGCCCGGCCGGTCGGCGCGCGGGTCGCGGCCGACGGCCGGTGGGTGCCCGTCGACCTCTACGGCGTCGGTCTCGGCTTCCTGCTGCTGGGCGTGGTGCTGACCGCGGTGGGGCTGGGCCTGTTCGGCGGCAGGCTCTGGGCGCGGGTGGTCGCGGTCGTGCTGGCGGTGGTGAGCGTGCTGGCGAACGTCGTGCTGTTCGCCGCATCCCCGCTGTGGTCGATGGTGGCGATCGTGGTGGACGTGCTGGTGGTCTACGCGCTGGTGATGCACGGCAGGGAGGCGTGGCGTGGTTGAGCTCCCCGGTCACCGCCCGTCCACTTCGGATTCACAGTGGACTCGGTATTGCGCCGTGATGCGTTCGAAATGGGTTGCTGGACAACATCGAATGTTGTGGTTAAAGTGGCGGGCATCGGATCGCGTGACATAGCACCGCGTTCCGGTGTCCATCGCGTTGCGCAGCGGCGGTTTCGCCGTAGGGGCAGTGCCGTGCGGTGGTTCGTCCGGCCGCTGGCCGGGTGTCTCGGAATTCATTTCGCTCCGTGTCGAGTCGTCGCACCGGCACGTGAGTTCCCTTTCAGCTGGACCGGGTAGTTCGGGGCTCCGCCCGGTCCCAGCGCACGACCTGCCGAACAGGAGAAGAGTTGCTGGGCCGACACCAGGTCCCGGTCCGCCCGCGGTGGAGACCGGTCGAATCCCCGTGCCCACCGCCCTCCCCGGGTGGTGCCGATTCGGGTGGCCGTGAGCCTCGAGGGGCTTGCTGAGCTGCGACGACGCCGTCGCGCTGCATGTCCGTTCCACCGCACTGCGCCGTAGTGCGGCTGCTCGCCGAGCACCGCACCGGCGCCCCTTTTCCGCCGCGTCCGCGAGGTGATTCCCGCCCCGCGAATCCGCGGCGCGCCCGATCTTCCGCTGATCCCGCGCCGACTCGCTCCGCTGCCGGGATCGACCTTTGGAAAGAAGTGAATATGAACGACGCCGTGCGCTGGTGGCCTGGTCTTCTGCAGAAGATGCTGCACCACGTGCCCGCCGATGCCCGCCAAGTCCGCATTGGCGGAGTGGACGGGCGAGTGGCCTTGTGCGGATGCGTGACCGTTCCCGCATTCGGCAGCAAGCTCGACGAGTGGTCCCGCTGCGAAACGTGCGTGCGCGACCTGGCCGGTCCCGGCCGCTGAACATCGAGCAATTCCCACCCGTGACTTCGCCCGAAAGAGAGGTACGAATGATCAAGATCGTCGATGCGATCACCGCCCCGGCCGGTGCGGCCGACTGGTACCAGTCGGCGCTATGCGCCCAGTCCGACCCGGACGCGTTCTTCCCGGAGAAGGGGCAGTCCGGGAAGATGGCCAAGCGCATCTGCGCGTCCTGCGAAGTGCGCGAGGACTGCCTGCGCTACGCGCTGGGCAACGCGGACCTGTCCGGGATCTGGGGCGGGCTCAGCGAAAGCGAGCGCCGAGAACTCCGCGTCGCCGCCCGCACCGAACTCGCCGCGGACGCGGCCTGACGTACGTCCACTTCGGATGGAAGACGCGCCCGTGATGTTCCGCTGGAACGGTCTCACCAGGGTGGCCGTCGAGCTGAGGTCTGGCGCGCCCCGGTGGGCGGCCGGGAACGAACTCGACGGCAGGAGAGCGGTGGTCCGGTCCGGACGACGGCTGAGCCGCATGCGAAGAGCGAAACGAAGCCGCGCGGGAACAGGTGCGTGGCTCGATGGAGAAGTTCAACCGGCAGACCCGCCTGCAGCTGGAGCTGCAGAAGGCGCCGCACCTCCGGGGACGGGCTGGTCGCCGCCGCAGCGGGCTCCTCGGGATCGTTGCGCTCCCTGGGCTTCAGTCCCCGCCGCCTTCCAGCGCAGCAGCCCGAAGCGGCTTGCCCGCACCACCACCGAAACGGTGCGCCGCGCCGCCGCGCCGCCGCGCAGGTGCAGCAGCAGTCCGAGTTGACGAACCGACTGGCGACGGCCTTCCCGGCCTGCTCGACGGGTCACCTTCGCTGCGTGGCCTGCTGCTGGAACCGCACCTGTCCGATCCTGCGCCGCTGCGGCAGCACGAACGTCCCGCGCTGCCCGGCCCTGCGGACGCGGCAACGGCAACGGCAGGCAGTGCTGGCCGCGATGAGCGTTGCCCGGGGGCCAGGGCCGGATTCACGCTGCGGCTACCGGCTTCGGCGTCGCCACCGACCGGGCCGTGCCAGAACTGTCCTAAATGGACACCTACGAGCCTGAGCCACCTGAGCCGACACCGGTACCGGACCGGCGGGGCGGCGGCTGGCTCGCGGAAGCGATGTTCGACCGGCCCAGTCGGGACAGCTGGCGCACCCAGCTGCTGCTGTTCCTCGCCGAAGGCGCCGTGCGTGGGTTCGAGGGCTGCGACCGGGAGAAGCCGTCGACGCTGCCGATGATGACCCGGTCGCCGCGCGCTTCGGTGTCACAGCCCTCCGGCAGGAACGACTCGGCACCCTCGACCTCATCCAAGAGGTGCCGAAGGTGCCTGCACGAACTCCACCGAGCAAAGCAACAACTGCTGCGACCCCCGCGGAAATGCCTGGAAACTCCGCAAACCAGGAGTGGTGCTGGCTGACCGGAGTGGCGCGAGGGTCGGCGGCGAGCTGTTGCTCGCCGCCGAGCCCCAGATCAACTGATCTTGGCGCGGTTCTTCAGGAAGGCTTCGTGCCGGAGGTGGGATTCCTGGCCGGTGAACCCGTTGAAACCGCTCAGCTTGTACTTCGTCGTTTGGCCGTGTGTGACGGTTTCGACGGTGAAGTCCTTGCTGAGCATGCTGATGTGGCGCTCCAGGTCCGCGGTGTGCATCTCGACCCCGGCGATCTTGGTCAGCTTCGACGCGGAGAGGAAATCGTCGGCGTTGAAGAGCGCCTTGTAGATCGGGTCGTGCTCACCGACGACGACGGGCCGTCGCGGTCCTCGCCGGTGGAAGGCATCGATGATGGCGCTGCCCACCGCGTGCGCGACCGGTGGCGGGAAAGCGTTGCCGATCTGCCGGTAGCGGGAGGTCTTCCTGCCGGTGAACGAGTACTCGTAACGGCCGGCGAACCCTTGCAGCACCTCCACCATGTCGCACGTGAGCTTCGGGCCGACGGCGAACTCGGCATCCTGGGCGGGGGGTGCATCAGCGAGCCCCATCGCGTCCACGTGCATCTGCGCCCACGCGCGCTTCGCCCGCGTCGGCCCGAGGTCTGCGCCACCGTGCTTCTTGGAGCCGCCAACAATGGTAGGAGCGATCTTGTCGGCGTGCCCCTTCCAGTCGTCCGCGCCCTTCCAGTCGCCCATGAGCTCGAAAAGAGCCTGGCCGACGGTGGGTGCAGGATCGAAATCGGCGGGGTCCGGCCAGTGGAAGTACTCCGCGTCCTCGAGCTTCATCGCTACCAGCACGAACCTCGGGCGCAGCTGCGGCACGGAGAAGTCCGAAGCCTGCAGGAGCTGCCAGTCACCGACGTAGCCGTACTCGGTCAGCTTGTCCAGGATGCGCTGCCGGTAGCCGGCGAACCGGGGCATGCTCAGGCCCCGGACGTTCTCCAGGAGGAGTGCTCGCGGCTTGATCACGGGCACCTGTTCGACCGCCCACGCGAACAGGTCTCGCTCGTCGACCGCTCCGAGCTGCTTGCCAGCGATCGTGAAGGGAGGACACGGGACCCCTCCGGCCAGCAGTGTCACGCCCTCGTAATCCTGCGGATTCCACACCGAGCTGTCGGCCGCATCGCCTTCTGCGACCGGGGTGAGACCGTTGTGGCGAAGCGTGGCGCAGGCGTTGCTGTCGAGCTCGACCGCGAGCTTGTGCGTGAAACCGGCCTCGTGGAGACCGAGGACCTGGCCGCCTGCGCCTGCGCAGATCTCCACCGCGGTGAAGCTGTCGTTCACGGTGTCTCCTCCTTCTGGGTGTGCGCGACGCGACGGGCTAAGCGGGTATCTTGCCCCATGGCCGCTTGGCCCTGTTGGACGGCTTTACTGGTGTGGTGGTCATGCCTGCGAACGATCGGGAGAGGGCGCGTGAGGCAGCCCACGCGAGAGGCGCGTATCCGGCGCCGGCGAGCGAAGGGCGCTCCCGCAACATGCGGGCGAACCAGCGGCGCGACACCAAGCCCGAGCTCGCGCTGCGCAGTTCCCTCCACCGCCTCGGGTACCGGTACCGGAAGGACTACCGGTTGTCGCTCGATGACGGGATCCGGGTCAGACCGGACATCGTCTTCACCGCGCGCAAAGTAGCGATCTTCGTGGACGGTTGCTTCTGGCACGCCTGTCCTGAGCATGGCAGGCAGCCCACGTCGAACGAGTGGTACTGGGCGCCCAAGCTCGCGCGGAACGTGGAGCGGGACCGGACGGTCACGGCTGCCTTGGAACGTGCTGGCTGGGAAGTCCTGCGCATCTGGGAGCACGAACAGCTGGCAACCGCGTTCGAGCTTGCGATCGCGGCTATCGAACATGGTAGCGATACTAGTCGCACGGGCTGACGTCGTCCCGCACGTCCGCACCCCACCATCCGGTGATTCGCGGGCAGCCAGCGGTGCGGACGGCTCCAGCTTCTACCGACGTCGGCAGGCCAGGAGTGCGCACGACGGCGAGCGCCGGACCGCGAACGGCCCGGTGCTCGCCGTGCTCGGTCAGGGACTGCCCAGGTGGCGGAGCAGGGCTGCCACGTCGCTCGGGTCCAGCCCGCCGGCCACCGAAGGCTCTTCCTGGAGATCGGAGAGCTGGCGCACCGCCGGATCGTCGAGGACCTTGCTCATGAACTCCAGCTTCTGGTCCAAGCGCACGTGCACCACCTCGTCGACGGTGCCGCGCGCAGCGAGAACGGTGACCCGCGGATCCGCATCTGGTGCGAGCCCCAGCCGGTGGATCCGGTCGATGCTCTGCATGAAGCGTCCGGCCATGAAATCGCGGTCCACGTACACGGCGTCGTGGCAGACCTGGTGCAGGCTGATCCCTTCGCCGAGGGTGGCCGGATTCGAGATGAGCACTCGGCAATCCGGATCTTCGCGGAAGCGCCGGAGCTGTTCGTCCCTGTCCGGCGTTCCGCCGTGCACCACCGCCGGGCTGAACCCCGAGAGCAGCTGCTCGAGCGTCATCAAGCTGCGCACGAACGTCGTCCACACCAGTGTTTTCCGCCCGGCCGCTGCATTGGCCGAGACGATGCTGGCAGCTTCCTTGTGCTTCGGGGACATCTCGTAGTCCGGCAGCTTGCGCAGCAGGTCGTACAGCGAATCGCCCTGGGGAACGTCGAGCGGGGGCAGGCGGTAGGCCAGCGGCTCGTACCTGGTAGCCCCCTCCAGCAGCAGCGCGGGGCTCGTCGCCGCCATCAGCAGGCGCAACGCGGTTCTGCCGAGCGAGCTCAGGTCCTCGTGCGAAGTGTCCCTGGCCACCCCGCCGTGCAACGCGCGGTAGATCTCAGCGTGCAGCGGGGGCAGGTCCACGTACCGCACGGCGGGTTCCATCCGCGGCAAGCCGAGTTCGGGCTTGGTGGTGCGGGTGAACAGCGGCCGCAGCACCCGGCTCGCGTGGTCCAGGTCCCCGCCGGACACCGCCGCCGACACCGCGCGGTGCCCGTGCCCGGGCCACACGAACCCCATCAGGTTCTCCAAGTCCTTCGCCCCGTTGGGCGCCGGCGTGCCGGTGAGGATCAAGCGGCGGCGGGCGAGCGGGCCGAGCGTCAGGCAAGCCAGGCCGTAGGCCCCGCGGCTGCCGAGCTTCATCCGGTGGGCCTCGTCCAGCACGACCATCGCGGGAGCGGACTTGAGCCAGCTGGCGAGGGCGCTCAGCGAACGTTCCAAGCGCTCGTAGTTGATGATCAGGACCTCGGCCCACTGGTCCAGCGAGCGTTCGAAGACGTGCGTGCGCAGCGGGGGGCGAAAGCATTCCCCCGTTTCGAACTGCCACGACTCGTACGCCGATTTCGGACAGATGACCAGCAGACGGCGTACTCGCCCCTGGGCTTTCTCCGCCGTGTAGACGCCGAGCGCGACGCGGGTTTTCCCGGCACCGGGCACGCTGAAGTTCGCACCGTGCTGGAGTGCCAGCAGCTTGGCGATGTCCCTCCGCTGGAACTCCGTTAGCCGACCGACCCAGCTGGGGCCGAGGAGGTCCGGCACATCAGCGGCCGTGACGGCGTCGGCTGCGGCCGGATCTTCGAGCCGCGCCCGCACCGTCGCGGAGTCTTCGAGGTTGCTCCGGACCATGTCCCCCAAGTCCGCGGCCCACTCGACTCCGTCCGGACGCGGCCAGGTCGAGAGCACTCCTAGTTGCAGGAGCAGGTCTTCCAGTTCGACGGATGCGATGTGCGGTCCGACCTGGGAAGCACCGCGGAACCGCGAGGAGAGCTCGGCCAGGTCGCCCCGGTGTTCCTCGGTGGTTTCGAGGAGGACCTTGGTGCGGGTGTCGTCGAAACCGAGCCGCAGGGAAACCGTTTCTGGAACGCCGCTCATGCGCTGCCCCGAGCGGTCGCCGCTTCGAGCAACCAGGAGACGCCCGCCCCCGGGTCGGAGATGCCACGGCCCGCCTGGCGGGCGAGTTTGCGCAGGCTGTCCTGCAGCTTCAGCACGGCGTCGTCGAAGGCGTCTTCGTCCAGTGCTCCTGTTGCTCGCGCTTGCACCAGGTCCACGACGCACTGGTCGATGTCCGCGGCTGCGTCCAACAGCCGAGTCGGAGCGAGCTGCTTGCGCTTGCGCACGCGACCGTCGCGGCCGGCGCGATCCAGCGCTGCGTCGAACGATTCCTTCAGCTGGTCGACCGTATCTTGAGCGACCTGCTTCTTCTGTTCGCTCACACGGGCAGAAACCGCGCTGGCCGTCGCTTTCGCCCGGAGGATCCGATCGTTGAGGCTCCGGGCGGCGGAAACCGCAGCCGACGGGCCGGGCATCGCCACGCCCAGCCCCGGCACCATCACCGCGTCCGCGGCTTCAGCGGCGGCCGCCAATTCTCCGGGGAGGGAATCGGCGAGGTACGTGTCCGGAAAATTGCCGTCTTCGATGTGGCGGACGTCGGTCTTGGCGAATCCCAGCATGATGGAGGCCAAACGGGTCTCCTTGTAGATGTCCGCGAGGTCCGGGTCGGCGGATCGCTGCTTCTCGTACCCCCGGTGCAGTTCTTTGAGCTTCTCCTGGTGATTTTCGAAGTCGATGAGCTGAAGTTCCACGCCTTCTGCGGTCCTGCTGCGTTCGATCAGCTCCCGGATGACGCCGAGAATCCACCGTTCCTGTCCGAGAGTGGTGATCTTGATGCGGAAATCCTTGGCGATGGCGCCGGGAGGGCGGCCGAGCCGAGCCTGCTCATCCATCGCGAGCAGCCTGTTGATGTAGGAGTAATCCCGGCGGTGATCCTTGCGGAGCTGCAGCGAAAGCTCGATCGCGTTGATGTCGGCCCAGGTGAACGACTCCGGGAGAATTCCGACGCGCATCGACCGCGCGCCGATTTCGCGCAGCGCTGCAGCCCGGGTGTTGCCGTTCACCACGATCCCGTGGTGCGTGACCAGCCCCGGATCGTTCTGGCCGAACTCCTCGAGGCTCTCCTTGAGGTGGTCGAAGTCCGGGTCGCGCAGATCGGGGTTGGCGGGGTCGGCTTGGAGCAGGAACTTCAAGTACTCCTGGCTCCGCTCGCCGTACGGATCGTCGTGCAGTGCCCGGTCGCGATCGGAGTCGTGGCTGCGCTGGGCGCGGACGCGGTGCGTCGCGGGGTTGAAGTAGAGGTGGGCGAGGGGGAGCTCGAGCACCTCGACGTGCAGCGGCTGCTGGTTCCAGTCGACGGTGACGGTCTCGTGCACACCGCCCGATTCGCGGGACTCCACGAGCCGTTGCTTGATCAGGCTGCTGATCTCGTCCGCATTGCGCGGCGGTGGGTAGTCGTGCATCACCGTGCTCGCTTCCCGTCGCTGTTGCCGGGCCCGCTGACCGCGCTTTCGACCGTTGAGCGGGCTTCGGCCGGCAGGGCGCGATATCGGCCCCACAGCTTCTCGATCCCGTTGAAATCCCTGGCGCCATCTCTGATCCACCGGGCGAAGATCTGACGTTCCAGCGGGCCCAGCAACGACAGCGCGTGGATGATCTTCGCGAGGTCGGCCTGAGTGCCCCGGCCGCCAACGCGGCAGCGGTTGCACTCGGTGATCAGCTGCACCTCCACCCTCCCGTCGAGATTGCTGACGCGGCGGCGGGTGATGTCGAGCTGGGCGCTCAGCACGCCGTCTTCGTAGGAGTCGCCCGCAGCGACACCGCACGACCGGCACAGGTGGTCGTCGTCGGCCAGCACCTTGGACCGCTGGGCCGTGGTCAGGTGCGCTTTCGCTGCGGTCCTGCCCCGGCGGGGCAACCAGACCTCGTCGCCCCGCTTGGCATAGCGCTGTTCTTCCTGGCGCAGCGACGGATCTTCCCGATTCGTGTCGATCCGCCAGCCGTGGTCCCGGAGGTCGCGCACCCGGCGGTCGATCTGCGCGGTCTCCGGAAACGCTTCTCGCAGCTCCCGCTTGCTGAAGATTTCTCCCTCTCCCACTTCCGACTCGAGCCACAGGGCAGCCCGGACCATGCTGCCGAGGGTTCGATCCCTCCACGATGGACGATGCACTTCGATGTTCCCCCTCTGATGAACGCGATTGCACCGGCATTTCCGGGTGTTCGCCGGGACTTGGCGGCGGTGCCGCGGGAGACCATGTCTACACCAGCGAGGTGAAAAAATCCAAAAAGAAGATGATGTTGCTGCAAAGTGGCAAGATCGCCACCAGTTGAGCTCAAAAGCCTTCCTCGCGAGAAATGAGAAATGGAATATGCCAAAGGCTGGAGATATCGGTCGTCACATCGCGCCGGAGATATCACCTCAGTGGCGGCAGCTCGTGCACCAGCTGAAACGCTTGCACCGCTGCGCGGGTGGCGCCACGCTCGGCGCGACGGTGAAACGGATGGAGGATGAGTTCCCCGCCAATGTCCCCATGTTGTCGAGGGTGTTCAACGGCAGGATTTTCCCCCCTTGGAAGCTTGTGAAGTGCTTGTACGGGATAGCGCATGCCGAGGTGGGCGGCGACGGCGTCGGTATCACATCCGCGGAGCTCCGCCAGCTCTTCGACCGGGCGGCCGAAGCCACATGCATGCGCTGCGCGAGGTGCGAGGAGCAGGTTCGCGAGCTGCAAGGCAAGGAGCGGGAATGCCGCAGCTTCCACGTCGACGTCCGCTTCGGGACACCGGCCGGGGTGCGGTTGGGCGTGCCGGTCACCTCGTCGGCCGGGGACCGGCAGCGGAGTGAGATCGCCACTGCGGTTGGACGGCATGCCGACGAGGTCATCGCGGCCCGCACTGCGGGCAAGGACGAAGATGTGCTGGCGTTGCTCGGCGAGCTGCCGCGGCACCTGGACTCTAAGGGTGTTGTTGCTTGCCTGGAGGTCTTCCGGCGCCGACGCGAAGACGTCCTCGCCGACACCCTCTTGCACCTGTGCGGACGGGGAGGGCCGGACCAGCAGGTGCTCCGGCTCGCGATCGAGTTGCAAGACGCGGGGTTCACCGCTGATGCCGGCGCCGTCATGAGGAGAGCGTTGCACTGATGTTGCCGGCGCGGCTAGGGCTGCCTGCGCCGGCTGCTGATTCGCCGGGATCAGTTCTGGATCTCGGGAACCGGGTGCGCCGGCTCGCCTTTCGTCGCGATCGCGTAGCAGCCTCCGTCGATCGTGGTGACCTTCCGGTCTGCCGTGTCGACGGGAACGGGCACTAGGCGAACGGACATGAAGGTCCCCTTCTGCAGCGGCGGGATTCCGAGCTCGCTAGCGATGCGGCGGGAGTCCTGCTGGTGGCCGAGCACCACGATGCCTTCGTCCTTGAGGGCACTGCGCGCGTCGCGGCAGCGCTTCAGCCCGTCGGCCTGCTTCGCAACCGTGAGCGCCGTGTTGCGATCGATCACGCGTCCTTGCTCGACGCGGAGCAGCTGGTTGATTCGCCGTTGGCCTGAGGTCTGCGCCATGATCTGCTCGGCCTCCTCCCCCTGCATCAGGAGGAGGATGTTCGGCGGCAGGGGAGCATCTCGGCAGAGCCAGGTGATGTTCTGCTTCGCCGCGCTGCTGATGGTCGCCTTCTTGTCCTGGTTGCGGCCCTTGTTGAGCACGGCCTCGGTGATGCGCAGGAGACCGGCTTCGAAGGTCTGCTCGCGCTCCTTCGCCGACATGAGCAGGCACAGGTGGCCCATGGCCTCACCGGGAATTTGCCACTGCGAGGTCAGCGAGAACTTCGCATCGACCTCGTGGCCTTCGACGGAGTAGTCCATCTGCGCGCCTTGGGGCAAGCCGAACGTCGACCGGGTGATGATCTCCACCTTCGTACCGAGGTAGGTCTTCTCCGTTTTCGAGACGCCGTCGATGTCGTACCGCCCGGTCCGCTGTCCGTCGAGCACTTCGTCGAAGGACTGCCGGAAGATCGAACCGAACCGGGATTCGAAGCGGGGCTGGCGGCGGAACCAGCTCGTCACCTCGTGCAGCGCCTGGTCGTCTGCCTGGCACGCGTCGGATGCGGTTTCGGCACTCGCTGCAGGAGCGAACAAGGAAGGATCTTCAAGCACGGGGTACAAGCTAGCGCGGCGTGTTGGCTGGTTGGGGCTGCTTCGTGAATCTCGCTTGCTCGGCGCTCTGCGGCGAGCGGACGGCCGCAGCTCCCCTCACCCTGGCGGGGGAGCTCTTTCGGGGAGGGGGCCGGGGATGGAGATCGGTTGGTCGGTGGACGGCGTGCGGTGCGGGCTCGAGGTGGAGCCCCGGGTGACCGTGCTGGACGGGTTGCGGGAGCACCTGGGGGTGGTCTCGGTGAAGAAGGGGTGCGATCACGGGCAGTGCGGGGCGTGCACGGCGCTGGTGGACGGGCGGCGGGTGCTGACGTGCCTGCTGCTGGCGGTCGCGGTCGACGGTGCGGAGATCACCACCGCCGCCGGGCTCGGGACCCCGGAGGTCGCTGCGGTGCCCGACACCGGCGGAGCCGCCGGTCCCGATCGTGGAGGTGACGCCCGGTCGGTGGACGGCGAACCGACGTGGGAGGTCGTGGCCGGGCCGGGTGGCGCGGGTGCCGCCGGGGTCGTGGCGGCGCCGGGCCGGCCGCCGGCGGAACAGGACGTGCACCCGGTCGCGCGGGCGTTCCTGGAGCACGACGCGTTCCAGTGCGGCTACTGCACGCCGGGGCAGGTGTGCTCGGCGGTGGGGATGCTCGCGGAGGCCGCCGACGGCAGGCCCAGCCACGCGACCGCGGACGTCGCCGCCGGGTTCGAGGAGCTCGACGACGCGGAGATCCGGGAGCGGATGAGCGGGAACCTGTGCCGCTGCGGCGCGTACGTGAACATCGTCGCCGCGATCCGCGACGCGGCCCGGCAGGAGGGATCGCGATGAACCCGTTCGACTACGTGCGCCCGGACGACGCGGCGGGCGCGGTGGCGACCGTGGCGCGGAACCCGGGTGCGGTGTTCCTCGCGGGCGGCACGAACCTCGTCGACCACCTGAAGCTGGGGGTGACTGCGCCGGAGCTGCTGGTGGACGTCTCGCGGTTGCCGCTGGACGAGGTGCGGGAGCTCCCGGACGGCGGGCTGCGAGTGGGTGCGGGGGTGCGCAACAGCGATCTCGCCGCGCATCCGCTGGTGCGCTCCCGGTTCCCGGCGCTGGCGCAGGCGCTGCTGGCGGGAGCTTCGGGGCAGCTGCGCAACGCCGCCACGACCGGCGGGAACCTGCTGCAGCGCACCCGGTGCCCGTACTTCCAGGACGTGACGACGCCGTGCAACAAGCGGGATCCGGGGTCGGGGTGCTCGGCGATCGGCGGGTTCCACCGGGATGCGGCGATCTTCGGCGGCTCCCCGGAGTGCGTGGCCGCGCACCCGTCCGACATGGCGGTGGCGATGGCGGCCTTGGACGCCGAGGTGCGGGTGCACGGCCCGGACGGCGAACGCGTGGTCCCGGTCGTCGAGTTCCACCGGTTGCCGGGCGCCGAGCCGCAGCGCGATTCGGTGCTGCGGCACGGCGAGCTGATCACCGCGGTGGACCTGCCGGGCAGCGCGCCGCGCTCGGTCTACCGGAAGGTGCGGGAGCGGGCGTCGTACGCGTTCGCGCTGGTGTCGGTGGCCGCCGAGCTGGACGTGGCGGACGGGCGGGTGCGGGGTGCGCGGATCGCGCTCGGCGGGGTCGCGCCCAAGCCGTGGCGCGCCACCCGAGCCGAGGAGTCGTTGCGCGGGGCGCCTGCGGAGGAGCAGGCGTTCCGCGCGGCCGCGGACGCCGAGCTGGCCGCGGCGGAACCGCTCGCGGGCAACGCGTACAAGGTGCCGATGGCGCGTGCGACGCTCGTGGCGGTGCTGCGGGACCTGGCGGGGGAGGCGTGATGACGGACCTGCTGCGACCCCGGGCGATCGGCGCCCCGCTGGCACGGCTGGACGGCCCGGCCAAGGTCGACGGCACCGCGCGCTACGCGTTCGAACATCCGGTTCCCGATCCGCTGTACGTGCACCCGGTGCAGGCGACGATCGCGCGCGGCCGGATCGAGGACATCGACGTGCACGCCGCCGAAGACCTCGACGGCGTCGCGGCCGTGCTCACCCACGAGAACGCGCCCCGGCTGGCGACCGGTTCGGACGCCGAGCTCTGGGTGCTGCAATCCCCGGAGATCGCGTTCCGCGGGCAGCTCATCGGCGCCGTGCTCGCCGAAACGCCCGAGATCGCGCGGCAGGCCGCGGACCTGGTGCGGGTGGACTACCGGCGGGAACCGCACCACGTGGTGCTGCGCGCCGCCGACGACGTGCTCTACGCGCCGGACGTGGTGAACCCGTCGTTCCCCGCCGACACGCTCGACGGGGATCCGGACGCGGTTGATCCGGAAGTCGTGGTGGACGCGATCTACACGACGCCGATGGAGCACAACAACCCGATGGAACCGCACGCCACCATCGCGACCTGGCGCGGCGGCGTGCTCACCCTGCACGACTCCACGCAGGGCGTGCACCAGATGCGGTCGCGGCTCGCCCCGGTGCTCGGGCTCGACCCCGAGCGGATCCGGGTGATCGCCCCGCACGTCGGCGGCGGTTTCGGGTCGAAGGGCACCGCGCACGCGCACAACGCGCTCGCCGCGCTCGCCGCGCAGGTCGCGGGCGGGCGGCCGGTGAAGCTCGCGCTGACCCGGCAGCAGATGTTCGCGCTCGTCGGCTACCGCACCCCCACCATCCAGCACGTCCGGCTCGGCGCCGACCGGGACGGCGCGCTGGAGCTCGTCACGCACGACGTCGTCGAGCAGACCTCCACCGTGCAGGAGTTCGCCGAGCAGACCGCCGTCGGCACCCGCACCGTCTACGCCGCGCCGCACCGCCGCACCACGCACCGGCTCGCAGCGCTCGACGTGCCCGTCCCGTTCTGGATGCGCGCACCCGGCGAAGCCCCCGGCATGTTCGCCACCGAGTCCGCGATGGACGAGCTCGCCGCGGCCTGCGGGATCGACCCGATCGACCTGCGCTGCCGCAACGAACCCACCGCCGACCCCGCCACCGGGCGGCCGTACTCCGCTCGGCACCTCGCCGAATGCCTGCGGGAAGGCGCCGAACGGTTCGGCTGGGCCGGGCGCGACCCCGCACCGCGGTCCCGGCGGGACGGGAACTGGCTGGTCGGAACCGGAGTCGCGAGCGCCACCTACCCCGGCTACACGATGCCCGGCTCCACCGCCACCATCCGGTACCGCGCCGGCCGCTACGAGGTGCGCATCGGTGCCGCCGACATCGGCACCGGCACCCGGACCGCGCTCACCCAGATCGCCGCCGACGCGCTCGACCGTCCAGTGTCCGAAGTGGACTTGTCCATAGGGGACACCGAACTTCCCGCCGCCAGCGTCGAAGGCGGCTCCTCCGGGCTCACCTCCTGGGGGACGACCGTCGTCGAGACCGCCCGGCGGTTCCGGGAGAAGTTCGGCCACGACCCCGCCGAGGGCGACGAAGCCGACGGCGCCATGCCCGAGAACCCCGATGAGGACCGGTACGCCATCCACTCGTTCGGCGCGCACTTCGCCGAAGTCCGCGTCGACGCCGACACCGGTGAGGTGCGGGTGCCGCGGATGCTCGGCGTGTTCTCGGTGGGCCGGGTCGTGAACCCGCGGCTCGTGCGCTCGCAGCTGCTCGGCGGCATCACCATGGGCATCTCCGCGGCGCTGTTCGAGCACAGCATGCTCGACCCGCAGTTCGGGCACGTCATCAACCACGACTTCGCGCAGTACCACGTCGCCGCGCACGCCGACGTCGCCGACATCGAGGTGAGCTGGCTCGACGAGCACGACCCGCACTCGAACCCGATGGGCAGCCGCGGTGTCGGCGAGATCGGGATCGTCGGATCGCCCGCCGCCATCGCCAACGCGGTGCACCACGCCACCGGGATCCGGGTCCGCGACCTGCCGATCACCCCGGACAAGCTGCTGGGCGGCTGAGCCCCGGGGCGTTCCCCGCGCGGTGAACGGACCGTTCGTCCTCTCTCGCTGGACGGACGGTCCGTTCACTCGTGTTCGGGGTAGTGAGCGGACCGTTCGTCCCGTCCGTTCGAACGGTCCGTTCACTCCCACCAAGTCCGGTCGTGCACGAACGTCCGGCTCGAGTGAACGGACCGTTCGTTCAACTGGATCAGACCGAAGGGCCGCTCACGCCACCAAGTCCGGTCGCGCACGAACGTTCGGGTGGGGTGAACGGACCGTTCGTCCAGCTGGATCGGACGGACGGTCCGTTCACTCGGCTCCGCCGGTGCTGGCGGCCGCCGGTGGAAGTGGGGTGCCTACTGGTCGGAACGGTGTACTGATCGTGACCGTCGGCTGCGGTGCTTTCATGAACAACACCTGGTCAGGGGCTTGCGGGCCTTGCTCGTCACCCGAAAGAGGGGCACTCTGGGTGTTCGAGTGAGGGGTGGGCGATGGTGCGCAACCGCGGAGTTCTCGGGCGGGCAGTGGTGCTGCTCGCGGTGCTGGTGACCGTGCTGGCGGGCGGTCTCGCCTGCCAGCCCGCGCGGACGCAGCGCGCACCGGACACCCCGCAGGGCGCGGCCCCGCCCGCCGCCGATTCGGCACCCGTCGAAGGCGCTCCCGGCAGCGACGACCCGGTGCTCGCGGTGAAGATCGACAACGCGCCGGAGGCGCGGCCGCCGACCGGTATCGGCTCCGCGGACGTGGTCTACGTCGAACCGGTCGAAGGCGGTCTGAGCAGGCTCGTCGCCGTCTTCGGGAAGCAGCGCCCGCCGGTGGTCGGGCCGGTGCGCAGCGCTCGCGAGACCGATCTGGAACTGCTCGCCCAGTACGGCAGGCCGACGCTGGCGTTCTCCGGCGCGGCCCCGGAACTGCTGCCCGCGCTGGACGCGGCGCCCCTCGAAGCGGTCCAGCCGGAGCAGGCGCCCGGCGCGTTCTTCCGCGGCACCGACAAACCGGTGCCGCACAACCTCTACGCCCGCCCCGGCGAGTTGCCCGCGGGTGCCGGCTGGTCGCCGAAGGCGCCGTTGGTGTTCGGCCCCGCCCCGGCGGGCGGGGTGCCGCGCGGCTCCGCGCAGGTCGACTACCGGGCGGCGTCCACCGGGTTCACCTGGTCGCCGGAGCAGCGGCGCTGGCTGGTCTCGATGGACGGCTCGCCCGCGGTGGCGGCCGACAGCGGGCGGCTCGGCGCGGGCACCGTCGTGCTGCAGCAGGTCGACGTGCGGGACTCGGGGATGAAGGACGTCGTGGGCAGCGCCTCGCCCCAGGCGGCGACGGTCGGCTCCGGCCGGGCCGTGGTGCTGCGCGACGGGAAGGCCTTCGACGCGCGTTGGTCCCGACCCACCCCGGACGTCGGCACCACGTACACGACGGCGTCCGGCGAACCGCTCCCGTTCGCGGCGGGGCCGGTGTGGGTGGTGCTGTCGGACCGGGTGTGACGGGCGGTCCACTCGCGCCGACCCGCGGGTCGAACGGTCCGCGGCGCGGGTCGCCAACGGGTTCTCGGGCCGGTTGGGCACCGTGCTGGTGGACGAGATGGCCGGGCAGGCTTACCGCAGGCTGGTGTCGCTCGTGCTCGGCAGGCGTGAGCGGACCGTTCGGCCAACCGGACGGGACGAACGGTCCGTTCGCCCCACCCCCACGCAGTTGATCTTGAGTCCGGGGACGACCCCGCCGCCTCGTCGGAGGGTTTGGCTACTCTCGAAAGCATGAGCGACCGCCGCTTGCTACTGGTCCACGCCCACCCCGACGACGAAGCCACCGCCACCGGCGCCACCATGGCCCGCTACGCGGCCGACGGCACCACCGTGACCCTGGTGACCTGCACCAGCGGAGAACTCGGCGAGGTCGTCGCCGACGACCTCGCCCACCTGCGGGGCGCCCCGGACGCACTCGGCGAACACCGTCGCGGCGAGATCGCGGCCGCGCTCCCCGAGCTCGGCGACATCCGGCACCACTGGCTCGGCGGCCCGGGCCGCTGGCGCGACAGCGGCATGGCCGGGCTCGACAGCAACCACGAGGACGGGGTGTTCGCCGCCGCCGACCCGGTGGAGGTCACCCGGCAGATGGTGGCGCTGCTGCGCGCCGAGCGCCCGCACGTCGCGATCACCTACGACGACTTCGGCGGCTACGGCCACCCCGACCACATCGCCGCGCACCGGGCGCTGATGAACGCGCTCGACCCGGCCGCCGACCCGGAGTTCGCGCCCGAGCTCGGCGCGGCCTGGCAGGTGCCGAAGGTGTACTGGACGGTGCTGCCGGACTCGTTCGCGGAACGCGTGCGGGAGGAGGGCATCCTCGACTTCAAGCCGAACACGATGCCCGACGCGGAGATCACCGCCATCCTCGACGGCACCGCGCAGCACGGGGCGAAGCTCGCCGCGCTGCGCCACTACCGCAGCCAGGTGAACATCGACGACGACGGCTTCTTCAGCCAGATCGTGCGCCGCCCCGAGTTCGCCATCGAGCACTTCCTGCTGGTCCGCGGTGAGCGCGGCCCCGGCGCCGGCCCGCACGGCGCGGAAGAGGACCTGTTCGCCGGGCTCGGCTGACGGCCCCGGAGGCGCGGCGGCCCCGTCGGAGCACGAGCCGCCGCCTCCCGGACGGACCTCGCCGCTTGTCGCGATTGCGACGATCGGGCCTGCCGCGTCGGTATGGTTGGCGGAGTCCACCGGCCACCTGGGGGAACGCGCATGACCGCACGGCAGCATGTCGCGACGAGGACGTCATCCGCGCTGGCGCTGCGCGGCGTGGTCAAGCGCTACGGCGAGATCACCGCGGTCGACGGCTTGGACCTCACCGTGACCGCCGGGACCTGCCTGGGCCTGCTCGGGCCGAACGGCGCGGGCAAGTCCACCACGATGCGCCTGATCACCGCGCAGAGCAGGGCGGATGCCGGGGAGATCGAGGTGCTCGGCTTCCGGGTGCCGCGCGAGTCGAAGCGGGCGCGCACCGCGATGGGCGTGGTGCCGCAGCTGGACAACCTCGACGAGGAGCTCACCGCCCGGCAGAACCTGGAGGTCTTCGCGCACCTGTACCGGGTGCCGCGGGCCGAGCGGTCGGCCGCGGTGCTGCGGGCGCTGGACCTGGCGCAGCTGCGCAAGCGCGCCGACACCAAGACCGATGAGCTCTCCGGCGGCATGCGCCGCAGGCTGCTCATCGCGCGCGGTCTGGTGCACTCGCCGCGGCTGGTGCTGCTCGACGAGCCGACCGTGGGCCTGGACCCGCAGGTGCGCCAGGAGCTGTGGGCGCTGATCGACGCGCTGCGCTCCGACGGCGTCACCGTGCTCATGTCGACGCACTACATCGAGGAGGCCGAGCGGCTCGCCGACGACGTGGCGGTGATGTCCGAGGGCCGCGTCATCGCCACCGGCACCCCGGACGAACTGCGCCTCGAACACGCGGGGCAGGACGTCGTCGAGTACTACGGCCCGCCGGCCAGGCTCGCCGAGGTGGAGGCGATCACCCGCGAGGCCGGCCTGCCCACCCGCCGCACCGGGCCCGCCGTGTCGGTGCTGCGCGCCGAGCTGATGCCGGAGCCGGTGGCGGCGCGGCTCGGCACCGGGCATCCCCGGGTGAGCAACCTGGAGGACGTGTTCGTCTCGCTGACCGGGGAGATCGTGGAATGACGACCGCACCGCAGCGGCTGCGCACCTTCGAATCGGCCGCGTTCGCCGGGGTGTGGCGGCGGGAGCTGACGCTGTACCGCCGGTACTGGCTGTCCAGCACGTTCTCCTCGGTCGTGGAGCCGACGATCTACCTGCTGGCGTTCGGCTTCGGGCTGGGCTCGCTGATCGCCACCATCCGCGGGCTGCCGTACATCGAGTTCCTGGGCACCGGGGTGGTGGCCACCTCGGTGCTGTTCACCAGCGCGTTCGCCGGGATGTTCACCACGTTCGTGCGGCGCAAGTTCCAGCACTCCTACGACGCGATGCTGGCCGCGCCGATCGACGTGCACGAGCTCGTCGCCGCCGAGGCGCTGTGGATCGCCACCAAGTCCGGGGTGTACGGGTGCGCGCCGCTGCTGGTGGCGATGGTGTTCGGGCTCGATCCGGCGCCGGGCATGCTGCTGGTGCCGCTGATCGGGCTGATCACCGGGCTGGGGTTCGCGCTGTTCGGCATCTGGTGCTCGGCGGTGGTGCCGTCGATCGACTCGTTCAACTACATCGTGAGCGCGGTGATCACGCCGTTGTTCCTGGTGGCGGGCACGTTCTTCCCGATCGACCAGTTGCCGGGCTGGGCGGGGACGGTGGCCGCGTTCAACCCGCTGTACCACTGCGTGGAGCTGGTCCGAGACGCCTCGTTCGGCCTGCGGCCGGGCGTCGACCTGCTGCACGTGGGCGCGTTGTTGCTGTTCGCGGCGCTGATGTGGTCGCTGGCCTACACGGCGATGCGCCGCAGGCTCATCGACTGAGGCGGGTCAGGTGCGTTCCGCGTAGGCGGTGAGCAGCTGGGCCTCGGCGTCGGCCAGGTAGGTCTCCAGCGCGGTGGCCGCGGCGTCGAGCTCGCCGTCGGCGACCTGGTCGGCGATGGCGCGGTTGCGCTCCACGTAGCTCTCGTAGAAGCCGCGGGTGCGCTCCGGGTCGAGGCCGCCGCGCTCGTCGGTGGACATCACGTGGAACGCGAGGCGCAGTTCGGCGAGCAGCCCGGCCATCGCGTCGTTGATCCGGGGGCTGTCGGCGAGCCCGACGAGCGCCTCGTGGAACCGCATGTTGGCGGTGCCGACCTCGCTCCAGTCGCCGTCGGCGGCGGCCTGCTCGCCGGCGCGCACCGCGCGGGCCACCGCGGTGACGAGTTCGCGCTTGGTGGTGGCGGCGTGGCGCACCGCGCCGACCTCGATGATGCGGCGCAGCCGGTACAGGTCGGCGACGTCGGCGCTGCTCGGTTTGCGCACGGACACGCCCTTGTGCATCTCGTGCACCAGGAGCCGTTCGTGCCCGAGCAGCCGGAACGCCTCACGCAGCGTGTTGCGCGAGACGCCGAGCGCGTCCTTCGCGCTGACCTCGGAGAGCTGGGTGCCGGGCGGTAGTTCGCCCTGGATGATGCGTTGCCGCAGCAGGTCGGTGACCCGCTCGACGGTGCTGGTCCGTTCGAGCAGGGACCGGTCCGCTGCCAGCCGGTCGACCCACTGCGCGCTGGTCATGCCTCTCCCGGGGTTGATCGGAGACCGCAGTCTATCCGCGGTGCCGCGCGGGCACGTCCGACGATCCGACGCCACGATACGCCGGATTGTTGAACGATCGAACGTTGAACATGAGGAATGTAGGAACGCACTATTGATCCCTCGCCGAACGGCCCCTATCGTTGCGGCACCGCGCGGTCGGCGACCCGGCCGGCGGGGAAACCCCAGCGCAGCGCACCGCGCGCGGCAGGCCGGAGGCCGGGAGGACACTGCATGAGCGGCACCACCACCAAGACCGGCGCCCACCGCGGCGCGCTGATCGGGGCGGTCTTCCTGATGGCCACCAGCGCCATCGGCCCCGGATTCATCACCCAGACCACCGACTTCACCGTGCGGCTCGGCGCCGCGTTCGCCTTCGTGATCGTGCTGTCCGTGCTCATCGACATCGCGGTGCAGCTGAACGTGTGGCGCATCATCGGCGTCTCCGGGATGCGCGCCCAGGACCTCGGCAACGCGGTGCTGCCCGGGCTGGGCTACGTGATCGCCGCGCTGGTCGTGTTCGGCGGGCTGGTGTTCAACATCGCCAACGTCTCCGGCACCGCGCTCGGCCTGGACGCCATGGTCGGGATGGACGCGAAGCTCGGCGGCGGGCTGTCCGCGCTGCTGGCCATCGGGATCTTCCTCAGCAAGCGCGCCGGGGTCGCGATGGACCGGATCGTGGTCGTGCTCGGCGTGCTCATGATCGGGCTGACCTGCTACGTCGCCGTCGTGTCCAGTCCGCCGGTCGGCGAGGCGCTGAAGCAGGCGATGCTGCCGGACCGGGTCGACTTCCTCGCCGTCACCACCCTCATCGGCGGCACCGTCGGCGGCTACATCACCTACGCGGGCGCGCACCGGCTCGTCGACGCCGGCGTCACCGGGCCGGAGCGGATCGTCGAGGTCAGCCGCGGGTCGGTGCTGTCGCTGCTGGTCACCGGGGTGATGCGGGCGGTGCTGTTCCTGGCCGTGCTCGGCGTGGTCGCCGCGGGCGCCACGCTCGGCTCCGGCAACCCGACCGCCGAGGCGTTCCAGCACGCGGCCGGGGAGATCGGGCTCCGGCTGTTCGGGCTGATCATGTGGGCGGCGGCGATCACCTCCGTCGTCGGTGCCGCCTACACCTCGGTGTCGTTCGTGGTGACCTTCTCCCCGGCGCTGCAGCGGGCGCGCAGCTGGCTGGTGGTGGGGTTCATCGCGCTGTCCACCGTCGTGTTCCTGCTGCTGGACCAGGCGCCGACGACGCTGCTGGTGCTGGCGGGCGCGCTCAACGGGCTGATCCTGCCGGTCGGGTTCGGCGTGCTGCTGTGGGTCGCGGCGCGGCGGAGCGACCTGCTCGGCGGCTACCGGTATCCGCGGTGGCTGCTGGTGATCGGCGTGCTGGCGTGGCTGCTGTCGTTGTACTTCGGGGTGAACTCGCTCAGCGCCATGGGGCAGCTGTGGCAGTGACCGACCGGGATGGAGGGGACATGCGCATCGACCTGAACTCGGACCTCGCCGAAGGTTTCGGCCGCTGGGAGCTCGGTGACGACGACGCGCTGCTCGGCGTGGTGACCAGCGCGAACGTGGCCTGCGGGTTCCACGCGGGCGATCCGGGGGTGATCCGCCGCGCCTGCGCGCGGGCCGCGGCCGGGGCCGTGTCGGTGGGCGCCCAGGTCGGCTACCGGGACCTCGCCGGGTTCGGCCGCCGGTTCATCGACGTGCCGCCGCGGGAGCTCACCGACGAGGTGCTGTACCAGCTGGCCGCCCTCGACGGCCTCGCCCGCGTCGAAGGGACCTCGGTGCGGTACGTGAAACCGCACGGCGCGCTGTACAACGCCATCGTGCGGAACGAGGAGCAGGCGGCGGCCGTCGTCGAGGCCGTCACCGCCTACGACCCGCGGCTCGCGGTGCTCGGGCTGCCCGGGTCGAGCTGGCTGTCCCTCGCCGCCGAGGCCGGGCTGACCACCTACCGGGAGGCGTTCGCCGACCGCGCTTACACGCCCGAGGCGACGCTGGTGTCCCGCCGCGAACCGGGCGCGGTGCTGCACGATCCGGAGCTGATCGCGGCCCGCTGCCTGCGCATCGCCCGCGGCGAACCGATCGAGGCGGTCGACGGCGGCGAGATCACGGTGGCCGCCGACTCGATCTGCGTGCACGGCGACAGCCCCGGCGCGGTCGCCATCGCCGAGACCGTGCGGGACCGGCTGCGGGCCGACGGCGTCGCGCTCGCCCCGTTCGCCGCCGGCGGTGCGCGATGAGCGGACCGCGGGTGCTGCGCTGCGCCGACTCCGGGCTGCTGGTGGAGCTGGACGACCTGCCCGCGGTGCAGGCGCTGCACGCCGCGCTGCGCGCCGACACCCCGCCCGGCGTGGTGGACCTGGTGCCGGCCGCCCGCACGCTGCTGCTGGCGCTCGACCCGGAGCGGGCCGACCCGGATGCCGTCGAACGCGCCGTCCGCGACGCCCGGCCCGGCGAGCACGGCGGCGCCGAAGGCGGGCTGCTGCGGGTGCCGGTGGTCTACGACGGCGCCGACCTCGCCGCCGTCGCCGAGCTGACCGGCCTCACCGAGCGCGAGGTGGTGCGCGAGCACACCGGCACCACGTGGACCGTCGCCTTCGGCGGGTTCGCCCCCGGGTTCGGCTACCTCACCGGCGGTTCCGGGAAGCTCGCCGTCCCGCGGCGCGGCGAATCGCGCACCAGGGTGCCCGCGGGCGCGGTCGGCCTCGCCGGGGAGTTCAGCGGCGTCTACCCGCGGGAATCGCCCGGTGGCTGGCAGCTCATCGGGCGCACCGACCTGGAGATCTGGCGGGCCGACCGGGAACCGCCCGCGCTGCTGCGGCCCGGCGTGCGCGTCCGGTTCGAGGAGGTCTCGTGATCGAGGTCGTCGCCCCGGGGCCGCTGGCGACCGTGCAGGACCTGGGCCGCCCCGGCCACGCGGGCATCGGGGTCGGCGTCTCCGGCGCCGCGGACCGGGGCTCGCTGCGGCTGGCGAACCGGCTCGTCGGCAACCCCGAAGGCGCGGCCGCCGTCGAGACCACGTTCGGCGGGCTCGTGCTGCGGCCCGACCGGGACGTGACCGTCGCGGTCACCGGCGCCGACGGCCCGATCACCGTCGACGGCCGGGCCGAGCCGGTGAACACCGTGCTGCGGGTCCGCGCGGGCGCCCAGCTGCGGCTGGGAACCCCGGTGCGCGGGCTGCGCGGCTACCTGGCGGTGCGCGGCGGCATCGCCGTCGAACCGGTGCTCGGGTCCCGCGCCACCGACGTGCTCTCCGGGCTCGGGCCGCCACCGCTGGCCGCGGGCACCCGGTTGCCGATCGGGCCCGCCCCGCGGGAGTTCCCGGTGGTCGACCAGGCCCCGGTGCGCACCCGCGACGGCGAACTCGTGCTCGCCGCCGTGCCGGGACCGCGCGCGGACTGGTTCACCGACCGCGCCGTCGACGCCCTGTTCGGCGCGCCGTTCGAGGTCAGCGCCGAGATCGACCGGGTCGGCATGCGCCTCGACGGCCCCGAGCTGACCCGGAGCCGGGACGAGGAGCTGCCCAGCGAGGGCATGGCGCTCGGCTCGCTGCAGGTGCCGCCGTCCGGGCGCCCCACGCTGTTCCTCGCCGACCACCCGGTGACCGGCGGGTACCCGGTGATCGCGGTGCTGCGCGCCGCCGACGTGGACCGCGCCGCCCAGGCCCGCCCCGGGCAGCGCATCCGATTCCGCCGAACCGAGAGGTGACCTCGATGCGACCAGCCGAGCTGACCCCGAGCCAGGCCAGGGCCGAGTTCCGCGCCGGGCTGCGCACCCCCACCGCGGGCTGCTCCGCGGGCTGGACGCAGGCGAACCTGCTGGTGCTGCCCCGGGCGCAGGCCTACGACTTCCTGCTGTTCGCCCAGCGCAACCCGCGGTCCTGCCCGGTGCTGGACGTCACCGAGCCGGGCGAGACCGCCGCGTCGATCTTCGACGGCGACCTGCGCACCGACCTGCCCGCCTACCGGGTGTACCGGGACGGGGTGCTCGTCGAGGAGCTCGGCGAGGTCACCGGGCTGTGGCGGGACGACCTGGTGTCGTTCCTGATCGGCTGCAGCTTCACCTTCGAGGCCGCGCTGCTGGAGGCCGGGGTTCCCGTCCGGCACCTGGAGCAGGGGCGCAACGTGCCGATGTACCGGACGAACCGCGAATGCCGCCCGGCCGGGGAGCTGTCCGGGCCGCTGGTGGTGTCGATGCGGCCGATCCCCGCCGAGCTGGTCGCCACCGCGGTCCGGGTGACGTCCCGCTACCCGGCGGTGCACGGCGCCCCGGTGCACGTCGGTTCGCCCGCCGAACTCGGGGTGCGGGACTTGGCCGCGCCGGACTTCGGGGACCCGGTGGAGGTGCGGCCGGGCGAGCTGCCCGTGTTCTGGGCCTGCGGGGTGACGCCGCAGGCGGCGGTGATGCGGTCCGCGCCGCCGCTGGCGATCGGGCACGCGCCCGGGCACATGGCCATCACCGACGCGCGGGACTCCGACCACCTGGTGCCGTGATCTCCCCCGCCCGAGGAGAAGAGCGGGGGAGCACCGGGTGCTGCAACGCCGTCCCGGACGCGGATTGTTCCACCGGCGCGTGGTGACCCGGCCCACGTGCGCCGATCCGCTGTCGAGGCACGCCTCGACGATCTAGGCTGGGGGAATTCGCGAACCTGGGGGTGGGCGATGGGCACGCGTTCCGACGCGGACGGGCTACGACGGCTGGCGGGATTGGGGCGACCGCACCGGCCTTCGATGGCGCGCGTGTGCGACTACCTGCTGGGCGGCACCGGGCACTTCGAGCTGGATCGCGAGTTCGCCGAGGACCTCGAATCCGCGCTGCCGAACCTCGCCGCGCACGTCCGCTCCCAGCACGGGTTCCTCGTCCGCGCGGTGCGCCACCTCGCCGCGAGCGGCATCGACCAGTTCCTGGACCTCGGCACCGGGCTGTCCACCGTCGGCGACGTGCACGGCACCGCGCAGCGCGTCGACCCGGACGCCCGCATCGCCTACGTCGACGCCGACCCGTTCACGGTGCGGCTGGCCGATGCGCAGTTCGCCGGGGTGCGCGGGGTGTCGGTCACCGAGGCCGACCTGTGCGAACCGGCCAGCGTGCTCACCGCGCCCGGCGTCACCGGCCTGCTCGACTTCACCCGGCCGGTGGCGGTGCTGGCGATCGCGGCGCTGCCGTTCATCACCGACGACGACGAGCTGTCCGGCGTGATCGCGGCCTACCGGGACGCCTGTTCGGTGGGCAGCGCGCTCGTCGTCTCGCACCTGTCCGCGGTCAGCGCGACCCGTGAGCAGATCGAGCGCGTCGGCGAGGTCGCCGCCCGGCTCGGCGGCCTGCCGTGCTGGCGCGGCGCCGACGACGTCCGCGGCGTGCTCAACGGCTACGAGCTCGCCGAACCGGGCTTGGTGCAGACCGCCCGGTGGCGCCCGGAACCGGGCACCGACGAGCCGGGCGCGCTGGAGGTGAACGCGGTCTCCGCGGTGGGACTGCTGGTGTCCCGGCCGGTGCCGACCGAACTGGGCCCGGTGCGCTGACCCTTTCCGGCACACCACCGGAATGGTTTTCGGCACCCCGAAATGAATTTTAAGCCGTATGGCCCGTTCGAATTCGCGTGTTCGATTTACCGGTGATGTGTTGATTGTTCCGGAGCACTGGGTAATCTGTTGTGCGGAAGGGGAGTAGCCCTCAATTCGCGATCGACATGCTGGCGCGACGACGCGCCCGGTCGTGGAGCCTCTCGAAGCGCAGGCGGGCGAGACCTTCGATCCGAAAGCACATCGGGTCGAGGCCGTGACGTGCCTGATCCCAGCCCCCGAGAGAGGTGCAACCGCCGTGTTCGCCAGTTTCGCCATCAGTTCCGCGGCCATCTTCATCGCCGAACTGGGGGACAAGTCCCAGTTGATGGCCATGACGTTCGCGACCCGATTCCGCGCCTGGCAGGTGTTGCTCGGAATCACCATCGCCACCACCGTCGTGCACGCCGCATCGGTCGCGCTCGGATTCGGCATGGGCGCCTTGCTGCCCACCGAGTGGATCGGGCTCGTCGCCGGAATCGCGTTCCTCGGCTTCGCCGCCTGGACGTTGCGCGGCGACCACCTCACCGAGGCGGAGAAGAGCAAGGCGGGCCGCACCGCCCGCTCCGCGGTGATCGCGGTGACCCTCGCGTTCTTCCTCGCCGAGCTCGGGGACAAGACGATGCTGGCGACCGTCACCCTCGCCTCGCAGCACGACTGGCTGGGCACCTGGATCGGCTCGACGATCGGGATGGTGCTGGCCGACGCGCTCGCCATCGGAGTCGGACTGCTGCTCGGCAAGCACCTGCCGGAGCGCTTCATCCGCTACGGCGCGGCCGCCCTGTTCGCCGTCTTCGGGGTGTGGATGGTCGTCGAGTCCACCTTCGGCCTGCTCTGACCGCTCGGCTTCGAACGGACCGCCCGCCCATCCCCGGACGGGCGGTCCGTTCGCGTTCGGCGGGTCAGCGGACGGGTTCGATGACCCGGACTCCGTGCAGGCGGCGGACGAAGTCGGGGCCGAAGGCGGTGGACGGGGTGTGCGCGCCGGGGCGGACACCGCCCGCGAGGAGCGCGGCGACGGTGCGCAGGACCGAGTCGACGGTGAACTCGTAGGTGTCCGGTCCGATCAGCGCGGCCGAGGCGGAACGCCCCGCGTCGTCGGTGGCCTCGGCGTACACCTCCACCCAGTTCCGCGCCCGCTGCGCGGTGCCGGGGCCGTGCACGAGCGCGCCGATCGCGGCCTTGCCGAGGCGCTGCGCGACGGGCCTGCCCAGCACGGCTCGGCCGAGCGCGGTGGCCCGCGGCCCGAGCCGGTGCAGGCCGGGCAGCCGGGTGAAGGTGGTGATGTTCGGGATGCCGGTGCTGCGGAACGCGGTGCTCACGTCGCCCCACGGCAGCGAGGACGCGGTGTGCCGGCCGGACGGGAACGGCACTTCCCGGTGCCGCCAGCCCATCGGGACGGTGCGCAGCTCGCCGTCGATGCGGGCGCGGCCGCCGAGCGCGGCGCCCTCCAGCGCGCTCTTGAGCGTGCCGCCGCTGATCCCGCCGCTGGCCTGGAACGCCAGGTCCAAGCTGGTGGCGGTGGGCAGCTCGGCGGCGACGAGCGCGGCCAGGCAGTCGGTGGGCACCACGTCGAACCCGGAACCGGGCAGCAGCACCACGCCGGCCCGCGCCGCGTCCTCGTGCCGTGCGGCCACCGACTCGAACACGTCGATCTCGCCGGTGATGTCCACGTAGTGCGTACCGGTCGCCAGGCACGCCGACACCATCGGCGCGGAGGTCGCCGAGAACGGGCCCGCGCAGTGCGCCACCAGGTCGACGTCGGCGAGCGCGGCCGTGGTGGCCTGCTCGTCACGCAGGTCGAAGACGCGGTAGGGCAGGCCGAGGGGCGTGGCGACGCGCGCCACCTTCGCCGGGTCCCGCCCGGCCAGCACCGGGCGCTGCCCCCGGTCGACGGCGCGCTCCGCGATGAGCCGCCCCGTGTAGCCGGTCGCACCGTAGATCATCCAGGTCACGCGAACCTCCCGAGCGTCGTCCCCGTACAACGAGAACTCTCCGGTCCTGTAACGGGTTGCCTCCCCATCCTGACGGTCCCCGGTCCGCCGAGTGCGCGGCACCTCCGCTGGACCGGCCGGGTGCACGGCCCGTTCGTCCAACAACGGGCCGGGAGGAGCCGCGGCGGCTCGCGGAGCCCGGCACCAGGAACGCCCGGGACGTCGGCGGCGACGAGTTGCCACCTGTTGTCACCGCGGCGGTCGGCGTGGTCGATTGACCGGAGCCGAGCAGGAGGTGGCGCCCGTGGCCGAGCGCAGACCGACGATCTACGACGTCGCGCGGCGCTGCGGCGTCGCCGCGTCCACCGTGTCCCGCGCGTTCAGCAATCCGTCGCGGGTCAGCGCCACGACCCGCACCCTGGTCCGGGTCGCGGCGGCGGAGATCGGGTACGAGCCGCGCCCGCTGGCCAGGGCCGAAGCGCCCGGTCGGTCCCGCACGTTGATGCTGGTCGTCACGGACATCGCCAACCCCTGCTACGCCGGGTTGATCAAGGCCGCGCAGTCCCGCGCCATCGAGCGGCACTACGCGCTGGCGCTCACCGACAGCGACGAGTCGCCGCAGGTGGAGGCCGGGAACCTGCGGCACCTGCTGGCGAATTCGACCGGCGGGATCCTCGCCACCTCCCGGCTCGCCGACGACTCCGTGCGGCAGTTGGCGCGGCACCGGCCGCTGGTGATGGTGAACCGCGTGATCGAGGGCCTGCCGAGCCTGGTGGTGGACACCGCGGCCGGGATGCGCACCGCGGTCCGCCACCTCGCCGCGTTCGGGCACCGGCGCATCGCCTACCTGTCCGGTCCGCGCAATTCGTGGATCAACGGGCAGCGCTGGGGCGCGGTGCACGCCGAAGCCGCATCCCTGGGCCTGCGGTCGTCGTTCCTCGGGCCGCACCCGCCGACCAGGGAGGGCGGCCGGGACGCGGCGGAGGCGTTCGTCCTGGACGGGGCCACCGCGGCCATCGCCTACAACGACCTCGTCGCCATCGGTGCGATGCAACGCCTGCAGGCCATGGGGCTGCGGTTGCCGGAGGACCGCAGCGTCGTCGGGTGCGACGACATCTTCGGCGCCGACCTGGTGGTGCCCGGGTTGACCACCATCGCGGGGCCCGCCGAGCAGGTCGGCGGTTGCGCGGTCGACGCGGTGCACGCCGAGCTGACCGGCGGCGGCACCCGGTCCAGGACGTTCGACGCGCACCTCGTGGTCCGCGGGTCCACCGGCCCGGCAACCGATGGCAACTAGTTGTCCGGGGCGCGACCCGCGGCCGATTCTGCGGGCATGGCCAGTGGTTCCACTTCATCGGCGGCGATTCCGCTCGCGCCGCACCCTGATCGGCTGCTGCCGAGCGATCCGGTGCAACGGCCCATCGCCCGGCGCCTCTACGAGCACGTCCGCGACCTGCCGCTGATCAGCCCGCACGGGCACGTCGATCCCGAGCTGCTCGCGGCGGACCGGCCGTTCGCCGATCCGGCGGCGCTGCTGGTCACGCCCGATCACTACGTGACGCGGCTGCTGCACGCCCATGGCGTCCCGCTGCACGAGTGCGGGCTTCCCGGCGGTCCGGCGGAACCGGCGCCACCGCGCGAGGTGTGGCGGGTGTTCTGCTCGCACTGGCACCTGTTCCTCGGCACCGCGTCCCGGCAGTGGCTGGAAGCGGAGCTGCACGACGTGCTGGGCGTGGCGGTCCAGCCCGCGGCGGAGACCGCCGACGCGCTGTTCGACGAGCTCACCGAACGACTGGCCCGACCCGAGCTGCGGCCGCGCGCGCTGTACCGCTCCTTCGGGATCGAGGTGCTGGCCACCACCGACGATCCGGCCGACGACCTGCGCCACCACCGCGCGCTCGCCGAGGACCCGAGCTGGCAGGGCCGGGTGGTGCCGACGTTCCGCCCGGACCGCTACCTCGACGCGACCCGCCCGGACTGGCCCGCTGCGCTGGACCGGCTGGCCGAGGTCAGCGGCATCGACACCGGCGACTACCGCGGCCTGGTCCGGGCGCTGGAGGCGCGGCGCGAGTTCTTCCGCGCGCACGGCGCCACCGCGACCGACCACGGAGCTCCGGACCCGCGCATGGAGTTCCTGCCGGAGCACGAGGCCTCCCGGCTGTTCGGCGAGGTGCGCGCCGGCCGCGGCGACGCGGCGCTGCTGTCGCGCCAGCTGCTCGGCGAGATGGCCCGGATGTCCAGCGAGGACGGCCTGGTGCTGGCGCTGCACACCGGCAGCCTGCGCAACCACCACCCGGAGACCTTCGCGCGCTACGGCCCCGACACCGGCCACGACATCCCCACCCGCGCCGAGTTCACCGAGTCGCTGCGCCCGATGCTGCGGCGGTTCGGCACCGATCCGCGGTTCCGGACCGTGCTGTGCACGCTGGACGAGACGGTGTTCTCCCGCGAGCTCGCGCCGATCGCCGGGTTCTACCCGTCGGTGTACCTGGGCGCGCCGTGGTGGTTCCTGGACGCGCCGCGCGCGATGCGGCGGTTCCGGGACGCCGTCACCGAGACGGCCGGTTTCCACCGCACCGCCGGATTCATCGACGACACCCGGGGTTTCTGCTCCATCCCCGCCCGGCACGACACCGCGCGCCGGGTGGACGCCGGGCACCTGGCCTCGCTCGTCGCGGAGCACGTGCTCGGCGAGGACGACGCCGCGCAGGTCCTGCGCGACCTCAACGACCGCCAGCCCCGAACCGCCTTCCGGTTGTGATCATGCGACTGAGCCGGGATGCCGAGCCCGCCCCCGTCCGCGCCGTGCACCTGGGACTCGGCGGTTTCCACCGGGCGCACCAGGCCGTCTGCACCGCCGCCGATCCGGAGTGGGGCATCGCCGCCTACACGTTCCGCAGCACCGCGCTGCCCGCGGAGCTCACCGCGCAGGGCGGGATGTACTCGCTGCTGGTGCGTGGTGCGGACGATCCGGTGCGCACCGTCGGCTCGATCAGCCGCGCGCACGCGGGAGCGGAGGCGGAGCAGTGGCTCGCCGACCTCACCGCGCCCGAGGTGGCGGTGGTGACGCTCACCGTGACGGAGGCGGCCTACCGGGTGCCACCGCCGGGGCGGGACTCCGCGATCTCCCGGCTGGTGGCGGGATTGCGGGCGCGGTTCCGCGCGTCCGCCGCACCGATCACCCTGGTGCCCTGCGACAACGTGCCGGACAACGGTGCGGTGCTGCGTTCGGTGCTGCGGGAGGCGGCGGCGGGTGGCGACGCGGCGTTCACGGCGTGGCTGGAAGCCGGGGTGTCGGTCGTGAGCACCGTGGTCGACCGGATCACGCCCGCCACCACACCCGCCGACGTGCGGGCCGTGCACGAGCTGAGCGGGGTGCGCGACGCGGTGCCGGTGGTGACCGAGCCGTACGCGGAATGGCTGCTGGCGGGCGACTTCCCCGGCGGGCGGCCGCGCTGGGAGCGGGCGGGCGCGCGGCTGGTCGACTCCGTCGACGACTACCAGCGGCGGAAGTTGTGGCTGCTCAACGGCGCGCACAGCCTGCTCGCCTACGCCGGGCTCGGGCGCGGCCGGGGCACGGTGCGGGAGGCGATGGACGATCCGGTGCTCGCCGGGCTGGCCGAGTCGTGGTGGGACACCGCCGCGCGGCACCTGCCGCTGCCCGCCGCGGAACTCGACGAGTACCGGGCCGCGCTGCGGCGGCGCTTCGCGGCACCGGGCGTCGAGCACCGGTTGCGGCAGATCGCGGTGGACGGTTCGCAGAAGATCCCGGCGCGCGTGCTGCCGGTGCTGCACCGCGAACGCGGCGCCGGTCGGCTGCCGGAGGCCGCGGTGGTGGTGCTCGCCGCGTGGATCGCCCACCTCCGAGGCGGCGACGTCCGCGATCCGAGGTCCGCGGACCTCGTACCGGCCGCGCGTTCCGGCGCCCGCGCGGTGCTCGCGGCCCTCGACGCGGACCTGGTCTCGGACGACGAGCTGATCGCGGCGATCGACACCGAGGTCCCGAGCAATGCAGGCGACGAGCCCTAGCGGCGTGCGCGCCGGCGGACCGTCGCCCGCGACCCCGTGGCAAGTAGTGGCAACTGATTGCCGCGGATGTCCCACCTCCCTAGCTTGAACGCACTCCGCACCGCCCGAGAGCCGCGCCGGCGGCGAACCCCCACAACGACGTGAGAGCCGGATTCCTCCGGCCAGGGAAGGGACACCACATGCACCCGTTGGACTGGGTGATCATCGCAGGCTATCTGCTGATCATGCTGGCGATCGGTGTCTGGGCGCATCGCCAGGTCGCCGACACCGCGGACTTCTTCACGGCGGGCGGCCGGATGCCGTGGTGGCTGGCCGGGATCTCGCACCACATGTCCGGCTACAGCGCCGTCGTGTTCGTCGCCTACGCCGGAGTCGCCTACGACCAGGGCATCGTGTCCTACGTCGTGTTCATGTTCCCGCTGGCCGTCGCCACCGGGATCGGGGCCTTCCTGTTCGCCCCCAAGTGGAACCGGCTGCGCACGCACTACCGCATCGCCTCCCCGCTGGAGTACCTCGCCCGGCGGTTCAACGTGCCCACCCAGCAGGTGCTGGCGTGGAGCGGTTCGCTGCTGAAGGTGTTCGACGTGGCGGCCAAGTGGTCGGCGATCGCGTTGCTGCTCAACAAGTTCGTCGGCATCCCGCTCGGCTGGGGCATCGTGATCACCGCGGCGGTGACGCTGGTGTACTGCACCGCGGGCGGGTTGTGGGCCGACGCGCTCACCGAGCTGGGGCAGTTCGTGATCCAGGGAGTCGCGGCGTTCGCGATGATCGGTGCGGTCGGCATCGCCTTGGCGGACCGGGGGTTCAACTACGCGAACTTCTGGTCCGCGTTACCCGACGGGCACACCGCGCCGACGACGAGCAGCTATCCCGCGTACTTCCTGCTGGTGTACGTGCTGGTGAAGACCTTCGAGTACAACGGCGGCATGTGGAACCTGGCGCAGCGCTACATCGCCACTCCCACCTCGGCGGCGGCGCGGCGCACGGCGCTGCTGTCCAGCGCGCTCTACCTGGTGTGGCCCGTCGTGCTGATGTTGCCGATGTTCGCGGCACCGCTGCTGGTGCGGGTGGAGAACTCCGAGGACGTCTACGCCGAGATGGCCTTGCGGTTCCTGCCCGCGGGGCTGCTGGGGCTGGTGCTGGTCGGCGTCTTCTCGCACACGATGGCGATGGCCGCGTCCGACGCCACCGCGATCTCGGCGGTGATGACCCGCGACGTGCTGCCGCGGGTGTGGCGCCGTGCCGGGGAGTTCACCGACGAGCAGTTCCTGCGGGCGGGCCGGGTGCTCACGGTGGTGTTCGTGTTCCTCAGCGTGGTGCTGGCGCTGAACGCGGAGAACCTCGGCGGCGTGCTGGGCATCATCGTCGCCTGGGTGGGCGCGCTGATCGGGCCGATCTCGATCCCGATGATGCTGGGGATGCTGCGGCCGTTCCGGCACGTCGGGCCCACCGCCGCGCTGATCTCCTGGGCGGGCGGACTGCTCACCTTCGCGCTCGCGAAGTACGTGCTGGGGCTGTCCGAGGCGATCACGGTGGTCTCCCCGGTGCTCGTGTCGTTGCTGCTGTTCGTGGCGATCGGCGCCTGGTACCGGGATGCTCCGCCCGCGGCGGAGGAGATCGCCGAGGCGCTCACCCGCGATCCGGATCCGGAGCCCGCCACGGCGTGAGCCCGCGGCGCCGGCGTCGCGCGGCCGCGGTGCGTCGGCTCGGGCGCGGGCCACGAGCGGCCCGTCCGCCGCTCGTCCCACTTCGCGCCGCCGCGCGATCGCCGCTCGACCCCCGACTCGCCTTCCGCGCGACGTCGAACGCCCGCCCGGCTCTCCGATCGACGAGTGCCCGGGAGAGCGCCGACAGGACGTCCGCACCGGGCGGAGCAGCCGTTCGCCCGCGGCCCGGACGGCGGCTCAGGCGGCGCCGGGGCCGGTCGCGCGGTGCGGGCGGCGGGTGCGGGCGCTGATGGTCTCGACGTGCCCGTCCGCGCCGGTGACGTGCGCGGGTCCGGTGACGACGTCGCCGAGCGAGGTGCGCAGCGCCCGCGCCGCGAGCTGCCTGCGCACCGAGCGCGGCGACAGCTCGGCGAGCAGCCAGCCGACGGCGGGTGGCAGCACCCGGGGGAGCCGTTCCCGCGCGCAGTGCCCGGTGCCGGGCACCAGCCACACCTCCGCCTCCGGCCGGTCGGCGAGGGCGATGGTGTCCCGCAGCGGCACGTACGGGTCGCCGGTGCCGTTGATCGCGAGCAGCGGCGCGGCGGACCGGGTGCTCAGCAGCCCTTGCCGGCGCAGCGAGAACTCCAGCGAGAACCGGTCGGCCTCGGCCCGCCCGGGCAGCTCGGCCAGGTGCAGCGCGTTGCCGATCGCCCCGGCCATGCCGTGCGGCAGCCCGAGCACGTCGATCGCGGACCCGCAGGCGCCGATCGGTCCGCCGAGGTCGATGGCCGCGTCCACCCTGCCGGTGAGCGCGAGCTTCGCCGCCCAGTGCCCGCCGAAGCCGAGCCCCAGCACCGCGGTCTTCGCACACCGGGTGCGGCCGGCGAGCTGCCGCGCGGTGCCCGCGAGCAGCAGGTCGGCGTCGGCGGCCAGCGGCACCCGGGACTCGCCGGTGCCGGGCATGTCGACGGCGGCGACGGTGAGCCCGCTGACCAGCGAGATGCGCAGCGCCATCCGGTGCAGTTCGACCTTCCAGGTGTCGACGCCGCCGCAGAGCAGCAGCAGCTGGTCGCTGACGCCGCGGTGCCGCCGGTAGACGTGCGCGGTGACGCGGGTGGTCTGCTGCCGGTACGGCACGTCGAGCCGGTAGCGGCGGAACGCGACGGGCAGGTCGGCGGTGGCGTGCCGGAAGCAGTCCAGCTGGCGCCCGTAGGCCTCCCGCCGGTCGGCGGTGGCGAGGCAGGGGAACCGGGCGGCGCCCCAGCAGGCGGCGGCGCGCGCCCAGTCCCGGTCCGCTTCGGCGCGCCGGGCCTCCTCCGCCCACACGGGGACCCAGCCGGTGCGGCCGTGCCCCCACATGTCGTCGACGCGGTCCCGGACCCGGGCGATGACCACCGGCGGCACGCCCCAGCTCCGGAAGTGCCGTGCACGCTCGGTGAACAGTTCCGCTGGTTCTGCGGGAAAGGTGAACATGGCCGCCTCCGTCGGCTCCGGGTGGGCTTGTCCGGTCCAGGAGGGTGGGTGGACCGGTGCCGCGAGCCTTGTCCTGATGGTCCCGCACCAGGTGGGACCGTCCAAGCACCGCGGCCGCACACTACCCGAAAGAACGTGCGCGAACGTGCGTCGATCTTGAGAACCCGCGCGCCCTCCCCCGTTCGAGAGCTTCTTCCGCGCTCAAGAATCGATTACGCAACGTTACGTGAACACCGCGAAGCCGATCACCGACCCCGGCATCTTTCTCCTGTCAGCGGCGAAGCCGCTGAGCAGCGACCACCCGAGCAACGGGACCACCCGCGGGTTCTCAGCGGCCTCCTCGCGAGGACAGCTTTTTCCCCTGTGGCGGAGCCACCGGTGAAAAAGATCCCGCAGCGAGGAGGCCGCTGAGGTTCCGCCACCCGCTCAGCAAGCAGCAGAAGGCGGAATCAGCCTTCCGGGTAGTGCCAGTTCGAGCCGGTGCCGCGGTACTGCTCCACGGGAATGGGCGCCACGTCCGGTGGCAGGTGGTCGCTGCACAGCACCCCGTAGAGGTGGTCGACCTCGTGCGCCACCAGCCGCGCCACGCCGCGCTCGAAGATCGTGATGCGGCGTTCGCCGGTGATGTCCTGGTGTTCCACGTGCACCACGGCCGGCCGCGGGACCAGGCAGCGGACGTCGAAGAAGCTGAGGCATCCCTCGTACTGCTCGTCGCCCTGCTCGCTGGATTCGATGATGCGCGGGTTGAGCAGGGTGATCAGGTCGTCGCTGCCGGGCGGGCGCACGATGGCCGCGGCCCGCTCGATGCCGATCTGCGGCGCCGCGATCCCCATGCCCTTGCCGAAGGTGTGCGCCTTGGAGATGCGCTGCGTCGCCGAGTGCAGCTCGTTGATCACCCGCCGGGCGTCCTCGGCCTCGACGGGCAGCGTGAACGGCCGGGCGGAGCGGCGCAGCATCGGGTCGCCGTCCTGCACGATGCCGAGCGCGGTCATGGTCTCGCTGGGCGTGGGCGGCCCGGACGGCGCGGTGGGGGAGTCGTTGCGGAAGTGCCATTCCAGCCGGTACCGCGCGTGCAGCGGCGGATCTTCGGTGGACCACGCGTAGATGGTGCGGTCGTGCTCGTGCCGGGTGTCGATGGCGGTGTGGAACGGCATGGATTCCGCGGTCATCGAGGTGTGCAGGCCCCACACCGCGGGATCGAGCTCGGTCGGGAAGTTCAGCGTCACCGATAACCGGGTGGTGGGCAGCCGCACGGCGCGCCGGAACCAGTGCCCCCACTTGTCGTCGCTGACGGTGTAGGTGTACTCGATCCACGCGCTTTCCCCGGGGTACAAGGGGAATCGGCCGGAGTCGTTGGCGAACAGCAGCCACACCTCCTTGAACGCGTCCCGGTCGTGCTGCACGCTCCACCGCATCGGTTCCTGGCGCTTCTCCCCGTGCCAGGCTTCGAGGTCGATCTCCTCCCAGGTGAGCGGGTTGTCCCGGTAGAGGCGGTTGGAGCGTTCCGGGTCACCGGGGAACCGGTCGACGGAGATCCTGATCAGGTAGCGGGTGATCGGTTCGGTGCCGTTGTTGACCAGATGTCGCCGCATGGTGGCGCGGTAGGAACCGTTGACGTAGAACAGTTCCGCGTGATCGTGCTCGACCACCAGCCCGCCCGCGGGTTCGATGGCCGGGGCGGCGTGCTGGGGCGGGCTGGGTTTGCGCGGCGCGGGAACCGCGTTCTGCTCGCGCCACGCGCGCCGCAGCGAGCCGCCCGCGTTGAGCGCGCCGTCGGCGGCTTGCGCGAACTCGCGGGAGGCGTGCTCGCCGCCGCTCTCGACCTTCGACACGTACGACCGGCTGTAGCCCATCTCCCGGGCCAGCGCGGATCTGGACAGGCCGCGAACGTCGCGCCAGCGCCGGAATTCGGCGACGAACGCGTCTTGTTCGGCTGCGGTGTCCAGGTCCGCTTTCGCCTGGCCGGTCATGGTCACCATCCCCATCGTGTCCGGCGTGCGTGTGCGTGAGCTCACCGTGAGCGAGCGCTCAGCCTACGCACACACCCGGGGCGTGCGGTCCCCTTGAGTCGAGGTTCTCCGACGGTGACGGCACGTTTCACACAGATGGCGGGTAGCTGAGCGAAAAATGTCCCCAGAAGTCTTCGCACGCACAACAATCTCGCGCCTTCCGGCCCCGTTCCCGCGGCGCGGACCCGAAGGATCTGATCACGTGAGCAGTCCCCTGGCGATCCACGGCGGCCCGCCGGTGGTGCGGACCGCGAGCCCGCAGATCTCCTGGCCGCCGGTGGACATCAACACCGCGGTCGCGGTCACCGCGCAGCTCTACAGCGCGGTGTCGTTGCCCGGCCGCACCGGGATCATCGCCGAGCTGGAGGGGAAGCTGGCGGAGTTCTTCGGCGTGCGGCACGCGATGGTGACGTCGTCCGGGACGGCCGCGCTGCACGCCGCGTACTCCGCGCTGGGGCTGGCGGAGGGCGACGAGGTGATCGTGCCGGCCTACACGGCGCACCCGACCGCGACGCCGCTGTTCCACCTGCGGGTCAAGCCGGTGCTGGTGGACTGCGACGAACTGGGCAACATCGATCCGTTGCAGGTGGAGGCGGCGATCACGCCGTTCACCAAGGCGATCGTGGCCACCCACCTGTGGGGGGTGCCCGCCCGGGTCGAGGCGCTCGCGGAGATCGCGGACCGGCGCGGCCTGCGGCTGGTGGAGGACGGGTCGCACGCGCACGGCGCCGCGGTGGGCGGGCGTCGGGTGGGGACGTTCGGGGACGTGGCGGCGTTCAGCATGGGCGGGTCGAAGCCGCTGTCGGCGGGTGAGGGCGGGTTCGTGCTCACCGATGACGACGACCTGCACTACCGGGTGCTGCTGCACGGCCAGGACGGCGGCCGGTGCCGGGGCGAGATCCCGATCGACCACCCGCTGCGCCGCTACGTGGTGACGGGGTCCGGGGCGGCGCACCGGATCCACCCGTTGGCGGCGGCGCTGGCGCTGGGGCAGCTGGACGAGCTGGACCGCAGGCTCGGCGGACGGCGGCAGCTGGCCGCGCACATGATCGCCGAGTTGCGCGGGCTGCCCGGGATCGGCGTGCCGGAGGTGCCCGCGCGGGTGGCGCCCGCCTGGTACGCGCTGGCGCTGGTGCACCGGCCGGAGGAGCTGGGCGGGCTGCCGGTGGATGCGCTGGTCGCCGCGCTGCGCGCCGAGGGCTGCCTGGAGGTGGACCATCCGCGGGCGCCGCGGCCGTTGAACGAGCATCCGCTGTTCGACGCCCCGAACCGGCTGTTCCCGCACCTGCCGGAGGGCTGGCCGCGCTACCGCGCCGGGCAGTACCCGCGGGCCGAGCGCAGGCACCGCAACACCCTCACCGTCACGGTCCCGCACGACGACCCGGCCCTCGCCGAGGGCTACGTCCGAGCCTTCCGGAAGGTCGTCGCCCACCACCGGACCCTCATCGAACCCACGTGAGATTCCTCCGCTCCCGTTTCTCGGGAGCGGGGTGGCGGAACCTCAGCGGGATTCTCGCTGCGGGATCTTCTTCCCGAGTGGCTCCGCGACGAGGGAAAAAGCCGTCCTCGCGAGGGAACCGCTGAGAACCCGCCGCGGTGCCGGTTGATCAGGTGGTCGTCAGCTCAGCGGCAGGAAAGAGCCATGACCGGCCGGACAGGTTCGACGGCGGGCGGTGCGGCTCCGCCACCCGCCGCACTCCGCAACAGCAGGAGGACGACCGATCAGGAGAGCGTCCCGGTGCGGAGGTCGTCCAGGAGTTGCGGCAGCACCGCTTCCTCTTCCACCGCGCGGGAAGCGGTCGACATGAGTTCGGCGAGCTGCGGGTCCCAGGGCGTGTCGACGGGGCTGCCGACGAGGTTCGGCAGGTCCAGCCGTTCCCGCGCGGCCCGGTCCACCGCGTCCCGGTAGTCGGCCGCCGACATCCGCCACAGGCCGATGTCGCGCTCGGCCCACAGCGAACGGGCGACGGCGATGCCGGGCCAGTCGAAGTCCCCGTGCAGGTGCAGCAGCGCGCCGTCGGCCCGCAACCGGTCCAGCAGCGCGAGCCCCACGGTCGACGGGGTTCCCGCGAGGCAGACCAGCGGGTGCCGCACGTCGGCGCGCACGGCGGCTTCCACCAGCCGCGGCCGTTCGCAGACGGCCACCACCGCGCCGGGTTCGACGAGCCGGTCGGGGGCGGCGGCCAGGTCGCGGTGCGTGAGGTGGGTGGGCAGGCCGAGCTCGGTGCGGCCGGTGATCGAGCGGGACCAGGCGTCCTCGCCGCGCAGCGGCAGCGCCCAGCTCAGCACCGTGCCCGCCACGTCGTCGAGGGTCACCCCGCAGCGCTCCCACAGCGACCGCCGGTCCCGTTCGCCGCCGGGCGGTTCGACGTGGTGGGCGAGCGCGGCGGCGCGCAGCACGATGCGGCTCAGCGTCCCGCCGTCGTCGAGCTCGCTCGGCTCGTCGGGCGCGGCGAGGTCGGCGCGCGACACCCACGACGCCGGGGTCGCGCCCGGGACGAGGGTGAGCGCGGACAGCACCGCACCGGCCCGCCCGGCGATGCGCGGCAGTTCGGCGTCGGCGACGCGGCCGTACCGGTGCAGCCAGCGCACCCACGCCTCCGCCCACGGGGCGCGGCCCAGGCCGTGCTCGGCGAGCGCCGTGCGGGCCTGCACGACCGCGGTGGATTCCCGTTGCGGCGCACCGGTTCCGGCGGTGTCGACGGGTTCGCCGTGCAGCACTTCCAGCACCTGCGCGAGCCCGAGCCCGAAGCGGCCATCGGCGCGCAGCACCTGGTCCAGCTTCGCCACCATGATCCGGGAGTGCCCGAGGTACAGCTCCCGGCCGTAGATCTCGCTGACCGCGGCGCGGGTCGTCTCGTCGGGCAACGCCACGGAGAACCGGTCCGGCCGCTTCGCCGATTCCAGCGCCTCCCGGGCCTGCGCCCAGAACTCGCGCAGCACCTCGCCGCCCCATTCGGCGCGGACCTGCTCGCGGACCTGCGCGGACACCTCAGCCATCGGTGCGCTCCATGTCCCGGCCGTCCCACGTGGTGTGGGTGCAGGCGATGCCGTGCCCGCTGCGCGGCCGCAGCACGTCGTAGATGTGCATCTTGGGGATCTTCGGTGACACGCCCCACCCGCTGGGCCAGGTGATCAGCCAGTCCATGTCCAGGTCCACCAGCAGCCCGAGCATCCGCGCGATCGTCGGGTCGTCGAGCCGCTCGAACGCCTCGTCCAGCAGCACCAGCCGCAGCGGTCCGCGCCCGCCGGAGGACACGCTCACCGCGTCGTAGAACGCGGCGGCCGCGGCGAACAGCGTCACGTAGGAGATCAGCCGCGTCTCGCCGGAGGACAGCTGCCGCAGCCGGCGCACCCGCGGTTTGCCCTCGGGGCCGGTGTCGCGGACGCGCACGGTGAACGCGAACCAGGAGCGGTAGTCCAGCGCCCGGGACAGGATCTCCGCGTAGCCGCCGGAGGCGCTGTCCCGCTCGGCCTCGATGAGGTCGGTGAACACCTTGCGCAGCAACGAGTCCTGGTCGTCGCTGCGGTCGGCGAACGGGGTGCGCACCAGGTCGACGGCCTGCTTGATGTCGTCGCCCAGCGACGGCGCCGGTTCCCACTCCAGCTGGACGTGCACGCCCTGGCTGGAGCGGGCGCCGTCGAGGACCTCGTTCATCCGCTTGCACAGGTCTTCGGCCACCGTCACCTGGCCGCGGAGCCGTTCGGCGAGGTCGCGGATCAGGTAGTCGGCGAAGATCGACCGGTAGCGCTCGTTGAGGAATCCGCGCTGCTCGGCGAGGCGTTCGGCGACGCGGCGGGCGGCGTCGGCGACCGGCTGCGGGCCTTCTTCGCCGGTGACGGTGACGGTGAGCAGGCCCTGCTGGTCGCCCGCGGCGATGTCGTAGCCGCCGCTGAGCGACTGCTGCAACGCCTGGAACCGGTTGAGCACGGCCGTTTCGCCCGCGGTCTTGCGGTCGCCCGCGGCGGCGAGCAGCTCCGCGGCCTCGGCCGGGTCCTCGGGCGGGGCCACGTCCCTGGCGGCCTCGGGGTCCCTGGCGGCCTCGGCATCTCCGTCGGCCTCGGCGGGCACCACTTCGGCCGCGGCCCATACGCCGGGCACCCGCAGCGCGGCGGTGAACGCGGTGGACGCGGTCTCGGCGTCGGATTCGCGACCGGCGAGCTGGGCGTGCTTGGTCTCCTGCTGGGTCTCCAGCCGCACCACCTGCTCGCGGGCGGTGCTGATCCGTTCGCGCGCGGCGGGCAGGTCCTCGCGCAGCCGGGCGCGTTCCCGCTCCAGTTCGCCGACCTTCCCGGAGATCTCCTGCGCCTGCCCGCCGACGGCGTCGTTGAGCTCGGTGAGCCCGGCGGCCTGCTCGGTGTGCGCGGTGCAGCGCTGTTCGGCCTGCGCTTCGGCTTCCATCCGGTCGGCGACCGCGGCGTCGTGGTGCAGCGCGATGTCGCGCAGGTCGGCCAGCGTCGCCAGGCACCGCGTTTCGAGCACCTCGTGCAGCGCGTCGATGGCGTTGCGGGCGTCGGTCGCGGCCCGGTTGGCCTGCTCCAGCGCCTGCGTCTCCGGCGGCAGGTCCGCTTCGCCCGCGGCGCGCACCAGTTCGGCGCGGGTCGCCTGCCAGCGCTGGTCGGTCTCGTCGAGCTCGCCGCGGGCCTGCTTGGCGTGCCGGTCGGCGTCCTCGGCGGCGTCGGTGGCGGTGGCGACCTGGGCGTGCGCGGTCACCAGGTCGGCGTCGTCGGGGAAGGACTCGAGGTGCCGTTCGAGCGCATCGCCGTGCTCGGTGGCCTCGCGGTGCCGCTTCTCCACGTCGCCGATCTGCTCGCGCAGCGCGGCGAGCTGCTCCTCCAGCTCGGCGATGCGCCGGGCGCGGGACTCCTCGCGGGCACCCGCGCCCACGTACTCGGCGGAGTCCTTGTGCCACGTCCCGGCGAGCACGCCGGCGCGCCAGCGGCCCGCGGTGTCCACCGACAGGCCCTGGGAGCCCACTGTGGACACTGAGGCGAGCAGGGCGGCGACGTGCTCCGCGGGCACCGGGCAGCCCGGCTCCGGCGCGGGCACCAGCAACTCCGCCAGCGTCCCCGCCGACCCCGCCTCGCCCGGCGCCGCCAGCACGTCCTCGAAACCGGCGACGGTGCCCTGCGCGGACACCCACGCGTTGAGCAGCCCGCTCGCCTGCAGCGCGGCCTCCAGCCCGGCCCGCTGCGCGTCGTCCAGGGACGGCTGGAAGTCCACCAGCCGGTAGAACGCGCGCCCGTCCTGCTCGGTGCGCTCCGCGGTCGCCCAGTCCGGGCGGGCCGGGGTGCGCTCGACGCCGGACCGCAGCTCGGTGAGCTCCTGCTCACCGGTGCGGACCTGGGCGCGCACCTCGCCGAGCTCCTGCTCCACCGCGGAGATCCGCTGCCGCGCCTCCTGGAGCCGCGGCCGCGCCCACTGCCGCGCGCGTTCCTGCGCGGCGCGCGCCGCGGACCGGTCCGCCAGCAGCCGCTCGGCCGCGGGCGGCTCCGGCACCGGATCGTCCACGATGGACTCCGGGTGCTCGGAACCCCAGCGCTGCGCCCGCTGCCGCCACTCCGCAGCGGCCTCCTGCAACCGCTGCTGCGCCTGGTTGCGCCTGCCCACGGACTCGGTGGCGATCAGCTGCGCCTGCCGCGCCTGCTGCTGCAGCTTGCCGACCTGCTCGCGCTGCCGGTCCAGCTCCACCGCCTGCTGGTGCAGCGTCAACGTCCACGCGCCGCGGCGCTGCGCCTCCGCGCTCGCCTGCGCGGCCCGGTCGGCGACGGTGCGGAACCGGCGCGCCAGGTCGTCGGTGTCCACTTCGGGGGCGCTGCGCCGGTCCACCTCCAGCAGTTCCGCATCCGGTTCCGGCGCGGCCCGCACCCGTTCCGGGACGCTGACCGGCTCCGCCTTCGGCACCTCCGGCGGGCGCGGCACCAGGTTCCCGTCCAGGCCCGCCGCGGCCAGCTGCCGGTTCGCGCGCTGCGCCGCCTGCTCCGCGGATTCCGCGTCGCCCACCAGCCTGCGCAGCGTGCCCAGCACCGACTCCGCCGACCGCTCCTCCTGCGCGCGGTGCCGGGCCGCGGTCTCCAGCGCCGCCACGGCCGCCGATCGCGCGCCCTCCACGACGCGTTCGCGGTCCCGCAGGTTCTGCAGCTCCGCGTACGCCGGGTGCGAGCGCAGCGCCTCGATGCTCGACTCCAGCGTGCCCTCGCGCTGCTCCAGTTCGGCGACGGTGCGCTGCGCGGTGTCCCGCTCCTCGCGGTGCGCGGTGACCTGCCGGTCCAGCTTGGCGAGCTCCTTGCGCAGCACCGCCAGCCGGTCCTGCGCCGAGCGCATCGACTCGGCCCGCTCCCGCAGCGCCCCCAGCGCGTAACCCGAGTAGGTCGACAGGAACGCGCCCAGCGCCTTGTCCGCGCCGGTCAGCCGGACGATGTTCTCCCGGATCGACTCCAGGTCGTCGAACGAGCTCGCCAGCCGCTCGATCAGCGCCGGTTCCAGCGGCGGCAGCGCGTCGGAGAGGATCTGCTCCAGCTGCCCCTCCAGCACCTTCAGGCCCACGTCCGGGTTCCGCAGCGTGCGCTGCAGGTGCAGCAGGTCGCCGTAGCGCGCCGCGGGCACCCCGTAGACCTGCGCCGCGACCTTCGCGCGGAAGCCCTGGTCGTCGAGCACGCAGTCCGCGCCCAGCAGGTCCCGCAGCTGCGCGGGCCCCAGCGGCACCCGCTCCGGGCCCACCAGGTGCAGGTTGATCCCCACCCGCCGCGAAGTGACGAACCGCCACGAGTCGCTGACCGCCTGCGAGGTCTTCGACGCCTTCACCCCGACCCCGCAGGTGAGGAATTCCTCGCCGCCGTCGGGGGACTCGCGGCGCAGCTCCACCCACGCGTAGCCGATCCGGTTCGGCCCGCCCGGGTACTCGTCCAGCATCAGCCGCCGGATGCTGACCGTGTCGAAGCCCTTCGAACCCAGCTGCCGCAGATCCCCGTCCAGGCACAGCGGCAGCAGCAGCTCCAGCGTCCGGGACTTCCCGGAACCGTTGGTGCCCTGGAAGATCGCCCGCCCGCCGGAGAGGTCGAAGGTGTGCTCGGCGTACTGCCAGATGTTCACGATGCCGCCGCGGTGCAGCCGCCAGCGGTGCACCGGACCCGCGGAGAGCGTCGCGTCACCCGGGTGGGGGGCGGTGGCGTCCACCGCTGCGGTCGCGTCGTCGGGGCTCACCGTGCACCGTCCTCTTCCAGGTCGTCGAACAGGGACAGGCCCGGCGGTTCCGGGGCCGGCGGGGGTTCCGGTTCCCGGCCGGGCGCGGGCGTCGCGTCGGGCTCCGGCAGCCACCGGTGTGCGGCCGGGCTCAGCCACCAGGTGAGCCCGCCATGATCCTCCCCGGTGGTGGCGGTGCCGTCAGCGGCCTCGCCGCGCAGCACCCCGAGGCGGCGCAGCAGGTCGGCGACCGAGCGGACCAGCTCCGCCGGTTCCTCGGTGGCCTGCCGGGACCACGCGGCCGGGTAGGACTCGACCAGCTCCGCGCACACCTCGGCGAGCTGCTCCTCGGTCACCGGGTGCCTGCCGTCGGACTCGCGGGGCTCGCCGAGCTCCAGCAGCCGCGGCAGCGCCAGCAGCGCCACCCGGGCCACCGTGCCGGTACCGGGGAACGGCGTGTCGGTCAGGTAGTCCTCCGGGTCGCTGACCACGACGCCCTCGGAGCGGACCTCGGTGACCAGGCCGAAGAACCGCTCCAGCAGGCGGGATTCCACGCCGAAGTTCTTCAGCAGCCACTCGCGCTGCTCGGCGGGCAGGTCGGCGTAGAGCACCACCGGGTCCTCCACCAGCCGCCGCCGCACCACGTGCTCGACGCTGCGCGGCCCGGCCTGCGCCGCGGCCGCCACCAGCTCGTCCGGGCCGTCCGCGGCACCGATCGGGCCCGCGGGCAGCTGGCCGAGCAGGTCGGTGTCGATGGTGATCAGCGCTTCGGCGGTGGAGTCGGTGGCGGTGACGGTGCCCTCGGTCTCGCTGATCACGCCGAGCGCCACCAGGTGCCGCAGCGCCGCGGTCAGCGCCCGCCGGTCCGCCGGATCGTCCACCACCGGCACGCCCGCCTCCACCGCGGCGCCGCGCACGTCGGTGACCAGCCGGGACAGCAGCACCTGCCGCCCGATGCCGGTGAGGGTGGCCAGCGTCAGCGCCAGGTAGGCGTAGCCGCGCGGCGTCAGCGAGGGCTCGCCGCGGGTGGCGTCCGCGCCCGGCCCGGACTTGTACAGCCGCGCGAACCGGCGCTCCACCACCAGCCGGTAGCCCAGCAGCGCCGAGAACACCTCGTGCAGCGCCGCCCGCTGCCGGTAGATCATCGGCAGCAGGTCGCCGTCCGGCGTGCCCTCCCGCAGCAGCGGGCGGCGCAGCAGCGCCCGCGCGCAGCGCACCACGTTCGAGGCGTCGATGGACGACAGCTCGTCGAAGGTCTTCGTCGCCGCCGTCATCGGGTCGCCTCCGCCGGGATCGCGCCGTCGCCGTGCACGTCGAGCACCGCGTCGTTGAGGGTCAGCGCGCCCGCGCTGCTGCGGATGCGGGTGTGCGTGCCCGGTTCGGGCCGCACCGTGACCCGGAGCCGGTGCACCGGGTCGAGGGCGGTGCCCGGGTCGTCGGCGCTGTCGCGCTGCGCCATCGCCAGCGTCAGCAGCTCGCACAGCACGTCCAGCGCCTCCCCGGACAGCCGGGTCTCGGCGAGCGACCCGCCCGCGGCGGCGAGTTCGGCCACGGCCCGGCCGCGCCGCGCGTCCTCCGCGCGGGCTTCGGCGAGCAGCGTCTCCTCGGTCATCGGATCGTCCAGCACCCGCGAGGTGCGGCCGCGCGCCCCGCGATCACCGCGGCTGCGCACGCTCACCACCACGTCCTGCACCGGGCCGTCCCGCCACGGCACGTCGTGGTTGTCGCTGTCGTAGTCCGGCGCGGGCAGCAGGTGCCGTGCCGAGTGCAGCCCGAACGCGGCCGCGTACAGCCGGTGCGCCTCGTGCGGTTCGGCCTCGTCGAACCAGCGGGCCAGCTTCAGCAGCTCCCCGCGACGCCCCGGCAGCAGCCCGCCGCCGGAGGTCGCCCGCTTCACGCTCGCCAGCAGCGAGCCGATGGCGCGCGCCGTCGCCTCGCGCAGCGCCGCGACCTGGCTGGGCCTGCCGGGGGCGTCCACGAACCAGTCGGTGAGCTCCTGCCAGTCCGCGGCGGTCCGCCCGCGCGCCCGCTCCACGTCGGTGCCCAGCTGGTCGGCCGGTCCCAGCAGCCGCAGCAGCTCGGTGCGCGGCCCGGCCAGCCCGGCCAGCGAGCCCGCGATGGTCTCGGTGTGCCGCAGCACGTCCTCCACGACCATCTGGATGTACTCGACCAGCAGGTTGCGGAACCCGGAGATCTCGTCCGGCGCCAGGTGGTGGCGGGTGACGATCTCGCCGAGGTAGGCGTAGAAGTCGCGGACGGTGGCGGCGAGCTCGGCGTGCTGCAGGAACACGGTGGTGACGTGCTCGGCGAGCCGTTCCCTGGTCTGCCGGGCGCGCTTCGAACCGGGTTCGCGGTGCTCGGCGGTGAGCGCGGCGGACAGCGCCGAGCCGATCTCGCCGAGGCCGCGCTCGATGGCGGGCAGCAGTTCGCGGGACACCTCGCGGGCGCCTTCGGGGACGCGCAGTAGCGCGTCGATGTCCCGCTGCACCCGGACGGCGAGCTTGCTGACCTGGTAGCGGACGCTGCCGTGCTGGAACTCGGCGATGCTGGCCGCGATCGTCTCCCGGCGGCCCAGCACCAGGTTCCCCCAGCTGCGCAGCTGCTTGAGCCGCTCCACCACGGTGTCCACATCGGACTCGCCGGGGTCGATGCGGCCCTCGCGCTCGGCGGCGGCCAGCGCGGCGGTCACCTCGCCGATCGACAGGTCGGCGAGCAGCGTCGAGGTGAACAACCGCATGATCGCCAGGTAGGTGCGGTGCTCGCGCGCGCTCAGGTAGGCGAACAGCCGCAACCGCTGCTGGTCCGCCCGAACGTCGTCCGGTGCCTGCGCGGGGGCGGGGGACTCGGCTTCGGTGCCCGCCACCCCCGCGCGCAGCACGTCAGCTTCGTGATCCGGGGCCGTCACGGTCGGCCACGATAACCCGTGGCACCGGTACTCCCGGTCAAGAGCCCGGTGAACCGCTCACCCTGCGTGCGTGCCGCCCGCCGCGGCGGCCCGCATCGGCTGTAGCGTTCTGTGCTGCCCGGGCGGGCGGACGAAGCGCCGGTCGGGGGAACGAAGGGGGAGACTCGGCGGTGAGAGCGGGACGAGCGGTCGGATTGCTACTCGGAGTCGCGGCGGACGCTGCACTCGGTGACCCACGGCGGGGTCATCCCGTCGCCGGGTTCGGTCGCCTCGCGCAGACCGCGGAGCGGGTGCTGCACCGCGACGAGCGCGCCGCGGGCGTGCTCTACAGCGGCCTGCTCGTCGGCGGGACCGCCGCGCTGGGCGTGCTCGCCGACCGCGCCGCGCGCCGCGGCGGCCCGGCCGCGGAAGCCGCGGTGACGGCGCTGGCGACCTGGGCGGTGCTCGGCGGCGCCTCGCTGGCCGACGAGGGCACCGCGATGGGCAGGCTGCTCGACGCCGGTGACCTGGACGGCGCCCGCGGGCGCCTCGCGCACCTGTGCGGGCGGGAAGCGGCGCACCTCGACGAGCAGGGCCTCGCCAGGGCGACCGTCGAATCGCTCGCGGAGAACACCTCCGACGCCGTGGTCGCCCCGCTGGTGTGGGGCGCGGTCTTCGGGGTTCCCGGCCTGCTCGGCTACCGCGCGGCGAACACCCTGGACGCGATGGTGGGCCACCGCAGCCCGCACTACCTGCGGTTCGGCTGGGCCTCGGCGCGGCTGGACGACGCGCTGAACCTGGGGCCCGCGCGGCTGGCCGCGGTGCTGACCGCGCTGTGCGCGCCCGTCGTCGGCGGTTCCGCCGGTGGGGCCTGGCGCACCTGGCGGCGGGACGCCTCCGCGCACCCGAGCCCGAACGCCGGGCAGATCGAGGCCGCGTTCGCGGGCGCGCTGCAGATCCGCCTCGGCGGGCGCACCGTCTACGGCCACACCACCGAGCAGCGGCCGATCATGGGGGAGGGCCGCACCGCCGACGCGGGCGACGTGCGGCGCAGCGTGGAGCTGTCCCGGGTGATCGGCTCGGTCACCGGCGCGCTGGCCGCGGTCGCGGTCGTCGCGTTCGGCGTCCGCCGCGGCTGATCACTCGCCGGTGCCGGCCCGCTCGCGTTCGCGGCGCTCGTCCTCGGCGACGGCCTCGGCGACGGACATCTTCCGCGGCTTCCGCGCCCCGCCCACGGCGGCGTCCTCGGGCGGCCGCAGCTCCGCGTAGATCAGGTAGCCGATGGCGGCCAGCGCCATCACACCGAACGAGATCCACTGCAGCGCGTACGAGAAGTACGGGCCCGCCGACAGCTGCGGCAGCGGCAGCGCGCCCAGCGTCCCCGGCTGGTCCTCCACCAGCGCGAAGTAGCCGGGGCGCAGCGCCACCCCGGTGCCCGCGCCGACGACGTGCGAGTCCACCGAGTAGGTCCAGCGGTGCCCCTGCCGGTCGAACAGCGGCCGGTGCTCCTGGTCCCGCTCGTCCATCCGGACCCGCGCGGTGATCGTGACCTGCCCGGTGGGCGCCGGGTCGTAGTCCGGCGCGTCGGTGCCGACCGGGCGCAGGAAGCCGCGGTCGACCAGCAGCGTCTCGCCGGTGGTGGTGCGGAACGGGGTGAGCACCTCGATCGCGGGCTCGCCCTGCACGGACCGCAGCCAGGCCAGCGTCTCCGCCTCCGGCAGGTACGAGCCGGTGGCGGTGATCTTGGTCCACTCGGTGTCCGGCCCGGGCGCGGCGCCGCCCGGCAGCACCTCGTCCAGCGGTTCCGGATCGGCCGTGAACGAGTGGGTGATGGCCGCGTTGCGCGCCTGGGTCTCGTCGTCGCGGCCGAACTGCCAGGGCGCGAGGAGCGTGAAGCACAACGTCGCGAACAGCACGACCAGCAGGATCAACCCGATCCAGCCGGGGCGGAGCAGGAACTTCAGGCGCACCCCACCACGGTAGGCCGCGCGGCCGGGCGCGTGCCGCCCGCCCCCGTCACAGTGCGCCACGGCACACCAGGTCAACGCGCCGGGGCGGGAGCCGTCCCCGGGTGCCGATCAGGAGAGGGCGGCGCGGGCCGCGGCGACCGCCTGCCGCGCGTAGCCGCCGCCGAAGAGCACCGCGTGCACCAGCAGCGGGAACAGCTGGTGCACGCCCACCCGCTCCCGCCAGCCCTCGGCCAGCGGCCGCACCTCCTGGTAGGCGGCCAGCACCCGCTCCAGGTGCGGGCAGCCGAACAGCGCCAGCATCGCCAGGTCGGTCTCCCGGTGCCCGCCGTGCCCGGCCGGGTCGATCAGCCAGGCGCGGTGCCCGTCCCAGTGCACGTTGCCCGCCCACAGATCGCCGTGCAGCCGTGACGGCGGCTCGTCGGCGCCCTCCAGCCCGGGCAGCCGCTCGCAGACGCGGTCGACCAGCGCGGCCGCCTCGCCGCCGAGCAGCCCGGCGTCCACGGCACCGCGCAGGTACGGACGCACCCGCAGGTCGGCGTAGAACTCGGGCCAGTCCGGACGCGGCTCGTCGCGCATCGGCGCGAGCCCGATCCAGGCGTCGGCGGGTCCGCCGGGCGGCGGGGCGCCGTGTGCGGCGGCGCCGGCGGCGTGCAGCCCGGCCAGGCCGCGGCCGAGCTCCTCCGCGGCGGCGGCCGTCGGAGATCCGGAGCCGAGGTGCTCGGTGACCAGGTGCCGCTCGGTGCTGCCGAGCACGGCGGGCACCGGCACCATCCCGGGTTCGGCGAGCCACGCCAGCGAGGCGGCCTCCGCGGCGACCGCTCCCGGCATCCCGTCCGGGTTGGTCTTCACGAACACCTCGCGGCCGTCGGCGAGCCGGACCGATCGCGCGTCGCCCGCGTCCCCGCCGCCGAGCGCCCGCACCGACACCGCCTCGGCACCGGTGCAGCGGAACACCACATCCTCGATCTCGCCCATGGGACCTGCCCTTCGAACTCGTGTTGCGTAGTGCTCGGGTGGCGGAACCTCAGCGGCTTCCTCGCTGCGGGATCGATTTCACCGGTGGCTCCGCCACAGGAGAGATCGCTGTCCTCGCGAGGAAGCCGCTGAGAACCCGCGGGTGGTCCTGCTGCGTGCGTGGTTTCTGCTCAGCGGCTTCGCCGCTGACAGGAAACCGGCCCGCCGGGCAGGTTTCAGCGACGGGCAGTCAGCCGTGTTCCCCGGCTGCGGGACCGCTCCGCCACCGCTACGGGAGCGGTGCCGGACCCGCCGCGCAACTCCGACGACCGGATCAGGCGTTCTCGCGGGTCCAGTCGAGCAGCTCGGGCATCGCGGCCTCGATCATGGCGAGCACGTCCTCGAAGCCGCGGTCGCCGCCGAAGTACGGGTCGGGCACTTCGGCGCCGTCGGCGGCGGCCGGGTCGAAGGAGCGCAGCAGCCGGGCCCGCTCCGGATCGTCCAGCGAGTCCCGCAGCACGCGCAGGTGCCCGGCGTCCATCGCGAGCAGCAGGTCGGCGTCCAGGTGCTCGTCGCCGAGCTGCGCGGCGACGTGCTCGGTGGGGTAGCCGTGGTCGGCGAGGACCTTGAGCGTCCGCGGGTCGGCGCCCTCGCCGACGTGCCACGGCCCGGTTCCGGCGCTGCTGACCTCGACCTGGTCTTCGAGGCCCGCGCGGCGGGCGTGCTCGCGGAAGACCACCGCCGCCATCGGCGATCGGCAGATGTTCCCGGTGCAGATGAACGAGATGTGCACGTGCGGCTCCTTGCGCGACTACCGGGCGTCGACCCGCCCGGCCAACGACCGTACGGGGCGCCGCGGCGACCGCGGGAATCGGCGCCGGTGATCATCTACCGGTCGTTAGACTGCTGCCGATGACGAGCGGGGACGAGCGGGCGCTGCTGCGCCACCACGGCGATGTGGACGCCGAACCGGGATTGCTCGACTTCGCGGTGAACGTCCGGCTGGAACGCCCGCCGCGCTGGCTGCGCGAGCACCTGACCGCCGCGCTGGACGACCTGGGCCGCTACCCGTCCGCCGCCGACGACCTCGCGGCCCGCACCGCCGTCGCGCAGCGGCACCGCCGGGATCCGGCCGAGGTGCTGCTGTTGTCGGGCGCCGCGGAGCTCTTCGCGCTGCTGCCCGGGCTGCGCCCGGCGCTGGCCGCGGTGGTGCACCCGTCGTTCACCGAACCGGAGTTCGCGCTGCGCGCCGCGGACGTGCCGGTGCGGCGGGTGCTGCTGGAGGACCACCGGCTGGACCCGGCGCTGGTGCCGGAGGAGGCGGACCTGGTGGTGCTGGGCAACCCGACGAACCCCACCTCGGTGCTGCACCCGGCCGCGACGATCCGGGCGCTGGCCCGCCCCGGCCGGCTGGTCGTGGTCGACGAGGCGTTCTGCGATGCGGTGCCGGGCGAACCGGAATCCCTTGCGGCGCACCGGGTTCCGGGCGTGCTGGTGGTGCGCAGCCTGACCAAGACGTGGGCGCTGCCGGGCCTGCGCGCCGGGTACGCGCTGGGCGAACCGGAGCTGCTGGCGCGGCTGGCCGCCCCGCGCCCGCACTGGCCGCTGGGCACCCTCGCGCTGGCGGCGATCACCGCCTGCTGCGCCCCGCAGGCCGTCGCGGAGGCCGAGCGCGCCGCCGTGGAGATCGCCGAGACCAGGGACCGGTTCGCCGCCGACCTGGCCGAGGTGCCGGGCGTCGCGGTCGCCGGACCGGCCCGCGGGCCGTTCCTGCTGCTGGAAGTCCACAATGGCGAGAAGGTGCGCGCCGCGTTGCGCGAGCGCGGCATCGCGGTGCGGCGCGGCGACACCTTCCCCGGTCTGGGGCCGGACCACCTGCGGGTGGCGGTGCGCGATGCGGCGCGCAACGCGGTGCTGGTCCGGGCGCTGCGCGAACTTCTCGGATAGTGCGAAGACCGAACCAAGGGGTGCGATTCGGATGACCGTGCGGATTCAGGACGTCGTGGAGTCGTTGGAGGCCGCGTACCCGCCGGAGCTCGCCGAGAGCTGGGACGCGGTCGGGCTGGTGTGCGGGGACCCGCAGTCGGTGGTGCAGCGGGTGTTGTTCTGCGTCGACCCCGTCGAGTCCACTGTGGACGAGGCGGTGGACTTCGGTGCGCAGCTGCTCGTCTCGCACCACCCGCTGCTGCTGCGCGGCGTGCACGGGGTTCCCGCCGACGACCCGAAGGGGCGGCTGGTGCACCGGCTGATCCGCGCGGGCATCGGGCTGTACTGCGCGCACACCAACGCCGACACCGCCACCATCGGCGTCTCCGACGCGCTGGCCGAGGCGATCGGCCTCCACGTCACCGGCCCGCTCGCCCCGCACGCCGCGGGCTCCGCGACCGGGCTCGGCCGCATCGGCACGCTGCCCGAACCGGAACCGTTCAGCCGCTTCGTGCGGCGCGTCGCCGAGAACCTGCCCACCACCGCGTGGGGCGTGCGCGGCGCGGGCGACCCGGACCGGGAGATCCGCACCGTCGCGGTGTGCGGCGGCGCCGGGGACTCGCAGCTCGGCACCGCCCAGGACGCCGGGGTCGACGCCTACGTGACCGCCGACCTGCGGCATCACCCCGCCGGGGAGCACCTGGCGCGCGGCGGCCTGCCGGGCGCCCAGGTGCCCGCCCTGGTGGACGTGGCGCACTGGGCGAGCGAGTGGCCGTGGTGCCAGCAGGCTGCCGACGTCGTCGGCGCGGCCCTACCGGATACTGTCGAGGTTCTCGTCTCCACACGCCGGACCGACCCGTGGACCGCTCACGCCGCCGGTCCGGCCCCCGACTCTGGGAGGACTCCCGCGTGAAAGCCGACCCCGCCGTGCAGCGCAGGTTGCTCGACTTGGCGGAGGTGGACGCCGAGCTCAACCGCGTCAACCACCGCCGCCGCACGCTGCCCGAACTCGAGGAGATCGGCCAGCGCGAACGCGAACTGCAAGCCCAGCGGGACTCGCTGGTGGCCGCGCAGACCTCGTTCGGAGACATCGACCGGGACGCCAAGCGCCTCGAAGGCGAAGTCGACCAGGTGCGCAAGCGCGAGGACCGCGACCGCAAGCTGATGGAGTCCGGCGGCAGCGCCAAGCAGCTGGAGGACCTCCAGCACGAGCTGCAGACCCTCGCCCGCCGCCAGGGCAACCTGGAGGACGAGCTCCTTGAGGTCATGGAGCAGCGCGAAGCGCTCGAATCCGACGTGGCGCGCGCCCGCACCGGGGTCGAGGAGGCCGAGCAGCGCCTCGCCGACGTGCAGCACCGCCGCGACGAGGCGATGACGGACCTGGACACCGCCGAGGCCAAGCGCACCGTCGAGCGCCAGTCCGTGGCCGGGACGCTGCCGGAACCGCTGCTGGCCCTCTACGACCGGATCCGCGAGTCCAAGGGCGTCGGCGTCGGGCCGCTGCAGGGCAACCGCTGCGGGGCCTGCCGCATCGAGCTCGACCGCTCCAAGCTCGCCGAGCTGCGCGACACCGCCGCCGACGACGTGGTCCGCTGCGAGGAGTGCGGCGCCATCCTGGTGCGCACCAAGGACTCCTGATGCGCGTCGTCGTCGAAGCCGACGGCGGTTCCCGGGGCAACCCGGGGCCCGCCGGTAGCGGAGCGGTGGTGCGCGACACCGGTGGGTCGGTGCTCGCCGAGCGGTCGAAGTGGCTCGGCGTCGCCACCAACAACGTCGCCGAGTACCAGGGCCTGCTCGCCGGGCTGCGCGCCGCCGCCGAGCTCGGCGCCGACGACGTCGCGGTGCGGATGGACTCGAAGCTGGTCGTCGAGCAGCTCTCCGGCCGGTGGAAGATCAAGCACGCAGCGCTGCGGGCCCTGGCCGAGGAGGCGAAGGGGCTCGTCGCCGGGTTCACCTCGGTCACCTTCGACTGGATCCCGCGGGCGGAGAACGCGCACGCGGACCGGCTGGCGAACGCGGCGATGGACGACCGCGCGGACGGGGGCTCCGACGCGCCACAGGCGGGCGGCGACGCGGAGTCCGGTGCCGCGGGGGAGCCCGGTGCCACCCAGGAGCCCGGCACCACCGAGCAATCCGGTGCCACCCAGGAACCCGGCACCACCCGGCAGCCCGCCGAGGACTCCGGCACCACCACGCAGGACCGCACCCGCCCGTCCGGCTGGAACGGCGCCGTCGGCTCGCCCACCAAGATCCTGCTGGTGCGGCACGGCCAGACCGCGATGTCGGTGGACCGCCGCTACTCGGGCCGCGGCGACGTGCCGCTGACCGAGCTGGGGGAGCGGCAGGCGCAGGCCGTCGCCGCCCGGCTCGCGGGCATGGACGGCGTCCCCGGGGCTCCGGTGCTCGCGTCCCCGCTCGGCCGCACCCGGCAGACCGCCGAGGCCGTCGTCGCCGCCACCGGTTCCGAGCTCAGCTTCCACGAGGGGCTGCTCGAAACCGACTTCGGCGGCTGGGAGGGCCTCACCTTCACCGAGGCCGCCGCGGAGTTCCCGGAGCTGCACCGCAGCTGGCTGGGCGATTCCACCGTCGAACCGCCCGGCGGGGAGAGCCTCGAAGCCGTCTTCGAACGGGTCGGCGTGGTGCTCCACGAGATCCTGGACCGCTACGCGGGGCGCACCGTCGTGGTGGTCAGCCACGTCACCCCGATCAAGGCGATGCTGCGGCTCGGGCTGGACGTGGGGCCGTCGCTGTACTACCGGCTGCACCTGGACCTGGCTTCGCTGTCGATCGTGGAGTTCTACCCGGACGACAACGCCTCGGTCCGCCTGGTCAACGACATCTCACACCTCTGAGCCCCGGCCCGGTGGCCGGGCCCCACCGCAGACCGCGGCCGGGCCGCCTGCCCTCGGACCGCCTGACCTCGGACCGCGGCCGGACCGCTCGGGCTCAGGCCGCGGCCGGGACGGTCGCGAGATCCGCGGCGAAGCCGGTGAGGGCGCCGGTGAGGCGGCTCGCGGCGCGGGCGTCCCAGTCCCAGCCGTCGCCGGTGCCCGCGAGCCACTTGTCGAACAGGAAGCACGCCGGTGCCACCCGCAGCGCCCCGTGGTCGGTGAGCAGCCGCCGCACCGCGTAGTCCGCGGCCCCCGACTGGGCCTGCGTGGACCCGAGGCACACCGGCTGCACCGGCCGCTCGCCCGCGGGCGGCATCACGTCCAGCCAGGCCCGCAGCAGCGGGCTCCCGGACACCTCGTAGGTCGGGGTGATCAGCGCGATCCCGTCCGCGCGGTCCAGCAGCCGCCGCGACCAGCGCAGCGCCGGGGCGTCCGCACGCCCGGCCAGCAGCGCCGATTCCGGCAGCAGTTCCAGCGGCAGCCGCCGCACCCGCAGCCCGGCGCCGCGCAGCACCTCCGCGGTGGCGCGGTGCAGTTCCGCTGCGCGCGAACGGGAATGGGGGCTGGCGGCGACGGTGACGACGGTGCGCATCGGGAGTTCTTCCTGCGTGCGGCCGGGAGTCCGGCCGGAACGGGCGTGGCGGCGATCGTTCAGCAGGCGGAACAGCGCGCGGTGCCGACGCGGGCGAAGTCCACGTAGCGGCGGCGGATCAGCCGGGCACCGGTCATGCGAGAAGTAGAGCAACGCCCGCGAATCCGGTCAATCCGGTTCCACCGGACGGGAAGCCCGCACGGGCGGGGAAGAAGGGGTGGAGGAGTCGGCCTGTAAGCCGGATCCTGTTCCCGGCGATCTCGCGATCGTCCGGTCGGCGACCATCCATCTCGGCCTGCCGTCGCCGGCAGGCTCCAGCGGCCTACCCGCAGGCTCGGGCGGGCAGCCCTCGATCACCTGCGCAGACGCCGTGGCGTCCTCTTGGCCTTGCTCCGGGTGGGGTTTACCTAGCCGCCCCGGTCACCCGAGGCGCTGGTGGTCTCTTACACCACCGTTTCACCCTTACCCGTCCGGCGAACCGGTCGGGCGGTCTGTTCTCTGTGGCACTGTCCCGCGGGTCTCCCCGGGTTGCCGTTAGCAACCACCCTGCCCTGTGGAGTCCGGACTTTCCTCGACGCGGTTGCCCGCGACGCGGCCGCCCGGCCGACTCATCCACCGGTTCCAGTCTAGCGATCGCGGGTACGGGCCCGACGGCGCCCGGCCTGCGGGAACCCGGGCATTTCCGGCGCCGCGGAACCGGGTCGCTGGTCACTGCCCGTGGACCGACCTGATCGCGGCCGTGACCGGTGGAGCCGCTACGCTGGATGCAGTCAAGATCACGTCCGGGTGGCGGGCGACGGTCTCGTCGACCGATGTCCGGTGATCGGGTTCCGGTGCACCGCAGCAGGGTGTGCCGAATTCCACTGACCGGCCGTTTCGTGCACGGTCCGTGAGGAAGGGGCTCGCAACAGGGTGAACGATCCGCGGTTCCCGATCCGGCGCGTGCTCGCTTCCCGCACCACCGCGCGCACTGCTCCATCCGAGTCGAGCCCGATCGGCCCATTCGGTGACTGAGCCGGTGTGCCGACGTCATCTGTGGTGCTCGATCGACCACTACTGCTGGTGACCATGACATGTTCTACTCGTACCGTCCCGCCGGGAAGATCCGGCCGGCCGACGTACCCGCCCGACGACCCTTCACGCACTCAGGGGTAACAAGATGACCGCCATGTCGCTGGAAACGTTGGCGCACGTGCACGTGCTCGCCGCGCTCGACCCGTTGGCGCAGCAGACTGGTCTCGGGACCGAAGGCATCCGCGGCTGGATCCTGAACAACCTGCTGCCACTCCTGCTGCTCGCGGTCGCCCTGCTGCTGCTGTGGCTCGGTGGCGGCAAGGGTGACAACGCCGGCGTCATGCGCCGCGTGATGGGCGTGTTCGTGGCGCTGGCGCTGATCGGATTCGCGGTCACCGGTGCGGGCGTGGACATCGGCACGTTCATCGCCGGCCTGTTCAGCACCAACGGGTGATCAGCCGTGCGGATCCGCACCGATGACGAGGTCTACCGCGTCGACGCCGTGTGGCTCGGCCCGCCCAAGGCGACGTTCCCGTGGCGGGCGCGCTACGTGGCCTGGGGCGTGGGGACCGTCGTGTTCCTGCTGGTGCTCGCGGTCGAACGCCGGATGAACATCGGCTTCGGCCTGTTCTCCACCGGCTGGGCGGCCGTCATCACCATCCTGGTTACGCGGATCGTGTGTTCCAGGATCACCCACGAACGGCCGCTGGGAGCGGTGATGGTGATGTGGTTGCGTGAGCTCACCGCGCCGCGGGAACGCACCACCGGCAGCGGCGGCGCGGCAGGCGCCGCCCGGCTCAAGGTGCGCGCCGAGCGGCCACGCCCCAAGCAGAAGCAGTCCGGACGAGCGAAGAAGTCCACCCGGCGAGGCCGGGCGGCCCCCACCCGGCGGACCCGGCGCACCAGCCGGGGCCAGCAGGGAACCCAGCCCACCGGCGGTGCTAACCGGCAGGTCCGCCGCCCCAGGAAGTCCGCGGAACGGACCCGGTCCGCAGGCGGGCGCGCGCGTAGCAAGGAGGTTCGCGGTGTTCGGTCGCCGTCGAGGCGGTGAGCGCCAGGCCGCAGGGCCCGGCGCACCCCAGCGCGCCCCGCAGGGCAGGAGCGGGGCGCGGGGCAAGGCGAAGCGGCAGGACCGCAGGCTCCCCGACGAGCAGTCGTTGCCGAGCTACACGCCCTCCATCGCCGCCCGGTCCATCGACGGGCACCTGCTGCGCACCGGCCAGGACGTGTTCGCCTGGTACCGGCTGTCCCCGCAGCGCTGGTCGTTCCGCTCCGACTCGCAGCGCCAGGACCTGATCGCCGCCATCGCGGGCCAGTACGCCGAGCTGCAGGGCCGCTGGATGCACCTGCGCGTCACCAGCCGCCCGTACCCGATCCGGATGTGGGCGGAGGCGCACGTGCACAACGCGCGCGGCGCCCTGCCGGACGTGCCCGGTGCGCTGAGCTTCGACGACTACATGGTCGGCGAGCAGCAGCAGCTGATGGGCCGCTCGATGGCGGAGAAGGAGGTCTACCTCGGCGTCCAGGTGCAGACCCGGAACGTGGTGGACCGCGCCGTGGAGCGCGCCGCTCCGCTGCTGCGCCGGGTGTTCCCGGAAGCGGTGGACGCCGAGCTGGTCGCGCTGGACAGCGAGATCGAGCACCTGGACCAGGTGATCGGTTCCGCGGGTCTGGACGGCCGCCCGGTGACCGCGGAGGAGATCTCCTGGCTGATGCACCGGTCCTGCTCGCTGGGCCTGCCCGCGCCGCGGAACCTGCCCGCGGTGCCGGGCGCCGAGTGGGAGCCGGAGGACCTGGCGTCGTTCACCGACGCCGCCGACATGTACCAGGAGCCGTACTCGCCGACCGCCACCGTGCGCGGCCGCACCGGTTCCAACGCGGGCATCACCCGGCACGTCGCCGTGCTGACGGTGGGGCAGACGCACGGCCTGCAGATCCCGGAGATCGACGACCCGTGGATCCAGCACTCCGACCGGCTCCCCGCACCCGTGGAGTGGTCGGCGCGGATCTACGTCCGCCGTCCGGAGGACGTGGGCGGTGAGCTGCAGCGCCAGATGAACAAGGTGCGCTCGCAGGTCCGGCACTACACCGAGGAGCACGGCCTGGAGCCGCCGACCTCGCTGTCCCGCCAGGCGGGCCGGGTGCTGGAGATCGACGACGAGATGAGCACCGGCTTCACCGCGCTGGCCACCCGGGTCCGCTCGTGGTGGCGGCTGGCGGTGTCCGGGCCGACGGAGCGGGACGCGCTGCGGCTCGCCCAGCAGATCCTGGACCTGTACAAGCCGAAGGTCGCCATCGAGCACCCCGAGGCGCAGTACGCGATGGCCCGCGAGTTCATCCCCGGCGAGCAGCTGGCCTCCGGCGCCTACATGCGGCGCGGTTCGGTGGTCTGGGCGGCGTCCTCGGTGCCGCAGGCGACCGCGGAGGTCGGGGACCGCCGCGGCGTCCTGCTCGGCGAGACCTGCACCGCGACGCGGCGCCCGGTGGCCTGGGATCCGTGGATGGCGCAGGAGGTCCGCGACGCCTCGGGCCTGACCGCGATGGTCGCCGGGCTCGGTGGCGGCAAGTCGTTCCTCGGCGGCGGCACCGTCTACAAGACGTTGCGGGCCGGGGCGCACTGGACGTTGCTGGACCCGTCGGGTCCGCTGGCGGAGCTGTGCAAGCTGCCGGAGCTGCGGCCGTACGCGCGGCCGATCAACCTGCTCAACGCCCAGCCCGGCATCCTCAACCCGTACCGGGTGGTGGCGGAGCCGCAGCTGGAGCACTTCGTCGACGAGGACGACCCGGAGCGCAGCTGGCGGCGCGAACGCGCCCTGTCGGCCGCGACCCGCCGCCGGCTGGTGCTGGACGTGCTCACCGGCCTGCTGCCCTACGAGGTGGCGCGGCTGCCGCAGACCCGGATCGTGCTGCTGCGCGCGGTGCGCGCCGTCGGCGGCCGCCCGGACGCGCACCCGGGCATGGTGTTCGAGGCGCTGCGCCGCGACGCCTCCGAGCACCACGAGCACGCGGTGGTCGTCGCCGACTTCCTCGACGAGATCCGGGAGCGCATGTCGCTGCTGATCCCCGAGGCCGACGCCGACCCGTACTCGGAGACCCGCGAGGACCGGCTGACGGTGCTCACCATGGCCGGGCTGACGCTGCCGAAGGACGGCGTCGGCCGCGAGCACTGGACCGACGCCGAGGCGCTCGGCGTGGAGATGCTGAACCTGGCCGCGTGGCTGACCCAGCGCTCCGTCTACGAGCGGCCGAAGAACGAGCGCAAGGGCGTCTGGATCGACGAGGCGTTCTTCCTGTCCGAGGTGCCGACGGGCCGGGTGCTGATGAACCGGTTCGCCCGCGACTCCCGGAAGTGGAACGTCCGGGTGCTGCTGTCCAGCCAGATCCCGGCGGACTTCCTGCGCATCCAGGGCTTCGTGTCGCTGCTGGACTCGGTGTTCGTCGGCAGGCTCGACGACGATCAGGCCCAGTCGGACGCGCTGCGGCTGCTGAAGGTCCCGGTGGGCGCCGGCTACGAGCAGGTCGTCTCGGCGCTGGGCCGCAAGCCCGGCCCGGCGCGCAACAGCACCGAGCGGGACCGAGCGCCGCGGCAGTTCATCTTCGGCGACGGCGCGGGCGGCGTGGAGCGCATCCGCATCGACTTCGGCGGCCCGCACCTGGAGCACCTGCGCGAGGCGCTGGACACCACCCCGGCGAGCGCGGAGTCCGAACAGGACCTGCGGGCGCTGCCCGGAGCGGAGAGCGCGGCGAACTCGGACACCCCGCCGCTGCCGTCGCCACCGCACGTGCCCGAGGACGACTACGCCGACGACATCGAGGGCTTCGACGAGTTCGAGCTCGAATCGGTCGGCATCGGATCGGGCGAGGAACGCATCGACGGCACCGAGCGCGCGCAGCAGCGGCCCGGTCAAGGCGGAGACGAAGTGCGGTGAGCGCGCTGGCCGCGCCCACGATCATGGCGGCGGTGATCGTGGCGGTGGTGTGGGCCGCGAAACGAGTGCTGTCCCGGCGGCGCCCGGCGGAGCGCGCCCGCGGCCGCCGCTCGGCGGTGCTGCTGGTGGGCGCGCTCGTGGCGATCCAGGCGCTGATCGGGGCCCCGGCCTCGGCGCAGAGCCTGGACTGCTCGGAGCCGCCGAGCCCGGAGCGGCCCGGTTCCGGCATGGTCGGCGCGATCGACCCGGCTCCGCTGGGCTCCGGTCAGCCGGGCACCGCCTACGACGAGGTCGGCTACGCGGGCCTGGTGTGGCACACCTACGGGCTCGGCTGCGGCCCGCAGGGCGTGATGAACCCGAACGCGCTGGTCGACACCTGGCTGGGCAACGAGCTGTTCAACATCTCGAAGAACCTGGTGGGCGCGACCAACGGGCTGCACTACGCGCTGCTCAACGGCGAGCTGATGGGCCCGCTGGACGACCTGATCGCCACCGGCACGGTCGCGCTGTACGACAGCGTGTTCACGCCGTGGTTCGGGGTGGCGGCGCTCGTGCTGGCGGTGCTGCTGTTCCGCTACATCTGGCAGGGCGACCTGGCTTCGATCGGCAAGCGCACCATGTGGGCGCTGGCCGGGTTGTGGTTCGCCTCCGCCACCTACCTCACCCCGATGATCTACACGCACGCGCTGGACGAAGTGGTGATCACCGGCACGTCGGCGGTGCAGGCCGGGTTCCTCCAGCAGGTCGGGGTGGACGAGGCGAACACGCTGCCGACGGTGCTGCACCACCAGGTGATCTACCGGAACTGGCTGCGCGGCGAGTTCGGCTCGCCGGACACCCCGCAGGCCGAGCGGTACGGCCGCGAGCTGCTGCGGGCCCAGGCGTGGACGAAGCAGGAAGTGGCGGCCGGCGCGGACGCGGGCCCGTCGACGCCGAAGGAGACGGCGTTCACCAACGTCGCCGGGCAGCTCAGCTCGACCAGCGCCTACGGCTACTTCCAGGGCAAGGACGGCAGCCGCGTCGGCGCGGCGATGCTGTCGGTGGTGCAGAGCCTCTCGTTCGCCTCGTTCCAGCTGATGGCGAAGGCCGCGATCCTGCTGGCGCAGGTCCTGCTGCGGGTGCTGATCCTGGCCGGGCCGCTGATCGGCCTGGTGGCGCTGCTGAACCACCAGATCCTGCGCGCCGTGGGCCGCGTGGGCGGCGCGGCGATGTTGAACGTGCTGGTGATCTCGGCGATGGCCGGGCTGCACACCTGGGTGCTGGCGTGGATCTTCAACCCGCTGCGCGGTTTCCCGGTGTTGACGCAGATCCTGCTGGCCGGGCTGGTGACGATCGTGTTCATCATGCTCGGCAAACCGGTCCGCCGGATGGGGCAGATGGTGCAGCTCTCGATCGGCGGTTCCGGCGGCGTGGCGCAGCCCCGCGGCGTGTTCGGCCGGTTCCGCGGCCGCAGGCCCGCCGACGATCCGAGCGGCGACTTCTGGGAGCAGGTGCGCGAGTCCGATCCGGACGCGCCGCCGCCGGACCCGGCCGGGCAGCGCGGCAGGCGCCAGACCCGTCCGGAGGCCGACCACCAGACGATGTCCGTGACCGCGCAGCGGCTGGACCGGCAGGGCGGCCCGTGGGCGGCGCTGCCCGGCAGCGGTTCCCCGACCGGTGGCGGCGCGGTGTCGCCCGCGCTGCCCGCGTCCGGTCCCGCCGAGTCCCGGCGCCCCGGCGGCCCGGCGGCGGCGCTGCCGGAGGGCAGGCCGAGCCGCGTCGTGGACACCGCGCCCGTCGCGGACGCCTCCTGGGACCGGCGGGAGGAGCCGGTGCTGGTGCCGTCCCGCGCGGACAGCTCCCCGATCCCGGCGCAGGCGGAGCCGACCGCGCCGCGCCGCGCCGACATGGAAGTGGTCGCGGGCAAGCCGGTGTACGTGGTGTACCGGCCGTCCCGGGGCTTGGAGGTGGCCGATGGGGATTGATGATCGGCCGCGACCGGTGATTCGACAGCTGCAGCGGGCCGGGCGGGCGCGAACCCGACCGGCCGGGTGAAGGGGTACGGGCCATGCCGATCCGGACGCATCGGGGACGCGCCGCGGTCTACCGGAGGCTGTGGGGCTGGCCGCTGCGCTCGCCCAAGCACCTGGTGACCGCGGTGATCGTGCTGGCGGCCGTCGCCACCGCGGTCGGGCTCATGCTGCCGGAGCCGCCGCTGGCGCGGAACTACCGCTACCAGCCGGACGGCACCGAGCAGCAGGCCGCCCCGGCGCCCCCGAGCCCGACGCCCGCGCCGCCGCGGATCTCGGTGCCGAACACGCCGCCCGCGCCGGTCCCGCCCGATCCGGCGGGGCTGCGCGTGGTGGAGGCGTGGGGCGCCAAGTGGGCGACGCACCCGCCGGGCACGCCCGCCGGGAAGTGGGTGGAGTCGCTGCGGCCCTACACGACCGACGAGTTCATCACGGTGATGACCTCGGTGGATCCGGCGAACGTGCCGTCGACCCGGATCACCGGGCCCGCGGTGTCGTTGAGCTCCACCGCGAACTCGATCGCGGCCCGGCTGCCCACCGACGCCGGGGACATCGAGGTCGACGTGATGCGAACCGAACAGGGATGGCGCGTTTCCGGCTACAACAAGGTGAGCTGACATGCGGAAGTTCTTGGTCCTCGTCGTGGTGCTGTCCGGCTTCGCCGGGCTGGTCGGGCTGGGCGCGTTCGTGGTCGTGCTCTCCGGCATGCAGGGCGGTCAGAGCTGGTCGGAGTGCAGTTCGGGGCTCGGCCCGTCCGGGGACGGCGCGGGCCGCGGGGAGCGCGACGCGGGCGGCCTCGACCAGGAGTCGGTGCTGATCGCCAAGGAGATCATCAAGGTCGGCCAGCAGCGGAAGCTGCCGCCGCGGGCCTGGCAGATCGCGATCCAGGCGGGCAAGACCGAGTCGAACCTGTCGAACCTGACCCACGGCGACCGGGACTCGCTGGGCATCTTCCAGATGCGGCCGTCGATGGGCTGGGGCAGCGTCGCGCAGGTCACGAACGTCGAGTACCAGATCAACAAGTTCTACGACGTGCTGCTGGAGGTGCCGGGCTGGGAGCAGCTGCAGCCGGGCACCGCGGCGCAGCGCGTGGAGCGCTCCGCCTACCCGCTGCGCTACCACGAGTGGGAGCCGATGGCGGCGCACCTGGTCAGCGTCGAGGGCAACGTGGCCGGGTTCAGCGGCTGCGAGAACCTGCCGGCGGCCGGGGTGCTGGCCACCAAGGCGATCAGCTTCGCCGACCAGCAGGTCGGCAAGCCGTACGTGTGGGGCGCGGCGGGTCCGGACTCGTTCGACTGCTCCGGGCTGACGCAGATGGCCTGGAAGGAGTCCGGGGTGACCATCCCGAAGTACTCCCGCTCGCAGTACGCGGAGGGCGGCGCGCACATCCCGCTGAACCAGGCCCAGCCCGGTGACCTCGTGTTCTGGGGCGCGGGCCGGGAACCGGGGGCGATCCACCACGTGGCGCTGTACCTGGGCGACGACCAGGTGCTGCACGCGCCGCAGCCGGGCGAGTCGGTGGAGCGCACCGAGCTGTGGGACGGCGGGGAGCTGCTGCCGATGGTGGTGCGCCCGGCCGCGGACGAACCGGCTCCGGCCGCGCAGCCCACGATCCAGCCCGCTCCGGGCGGCGAGCAGCCCGCGGTCCCGGAGACGGGACCCGGCGGGCAACCGGGCCAGACCCCGGTGCGGCAGCCGGTGTAGCGGCCCCGGAGCATCCGGGTCAGCAGCACGCGCGGTGACGGTTCGCTCGCGCTGCGACACGATCTCCGGGATGGTTCGGACCGCTGATCGTGGCGGTCCGCTGTGGCAATCTTGGTCGCGGGCCGTTCGTCGGCCCGCTCCGGCGGCGCGCGGGTCCGCGGCCCGCTCCGCCGCGTGCGGGACGAGCACCGCCGAGCGGTGCGAGTCCCGCGGTGTGTCCTACTCCGGGAGGAAGCATGTTCACCCCAGACCCCATTCCGAGGCGTTCGGCACCTCCGGCGTCCAGCACGCCGCTGGGCGACTACCTCTCCCGCGCGGGGCACGGGGTCGACGCCGGGTACGCGGTGCTGCCGCGCTCGCTGGCGGAATCGATGCCGCTGCCGTGGCAGCAGCACATGCGCCACCTGCTCGCCGAGTTCCACCAGGCCTTCGGGCACCTGCAATGGCCGGTGTACCGGGTGGTGCCGTCGCGGTACGAGCGGCTGGTGGACCTGGACGACGACCAGCTCGCCGAGGTCGGCTGCACCGTGGAGGTCGGCGACAGCGGTGAGCTGGAGTACCGGCTGCGCGACGGCCGCCGCATCGAGAACCCCGAGAGCAGGCAGGTCCTGGTGTCCTGCCTGGACCCGATCCCGCCGCGGCAGCACCCGGGCGGCCCGCCGCCCGGACGGCCGCCCGGCCCGCCGCCCGCGCCGGGCGCTCCACCGCCTCCTGCGTGGTGAGCGCGGCGGGTGCGCCGTCCGGAGGCGTGACACGGAGCGGTCCCGCGTGCGAGGCTCGACGCATGGCCCGAGATGGTTGGTACTTCTGCCTGAAGCATCAGCAGGTCGAGCCCGCCGCGGGATGCCGCGCCGCCGACCGGCTGGGGCCGTACGCGGACCGTGCCGCCGCCGAGCACGCGCTCGAGCTGGCGCAGGAGCGCACCGAGGCCGCCGACGAAGCCGATCGCCGCTGGTCCGAGGGGGACTGAACTCCGATGGCGACGGCGGCGCGGGCACCACGTGGTGGTACCGATGCCGACGCAGCCCCCGACCGCGGTTCCGGCCGCACCCCGCGGCCGCGCCGTTCCGCCGACGGATGTGATTTCTCCGCCGTCCGCACCGATTTCGGCCTGCCCACCGAGTTCCCCACCGCCGCGCTCGGCGAGGTGGAGCAGAGCGTCGCGCAACCCCTGTTCGAGGCCGACCGGGTCGACGCCACCGAGCTCCCGCTGGTCACGGTGGATCCGGTGGGCGCCAAGGACCTGGACCAAGCGGTGCTGCTGGCCCGCCGCGGCACCGGTTTCCGCGTGCAGTACGCGATCGCCGACGTGGCCGCCTTCGTCCGCCCCGGCGGGGCGCTGGACGCGGAGGTGCGCCGCCGCGGCCAGACGCTGTACCTGCCGGACGGGAACGTGCCGCTGCACCCGACGCTGTTATCGGAGGGCGCGGCGAGCCTGCTGCCCGACCAGGTGCGGGCGGCGGTGCTGTGGACGATCGACCTGGATGCCGACGGGGTGGCGACCTCCGCGCAGGTCCGGCGGGCCTGGGTGCGGTCGGTCGCGCAGCTGGACTACGAGGCGGTGCAGCGGTCGCTGCGGGCCGGGGTCGCGCACCCGGCGATCGAGCTGCTGCCGGTGGTGGGCCGGTTGCGCCGCGAGCAGGCGGTGCGGCGCGGTGCCATCGAACTGGGGTTGCCGGAGCAGCAGGTGGAGTCGGACGGCGCGGGCGGCTGGCGGGTCGCGTTGCGGCCGCGGCTGGTCGTGGAGGAGTGGAACGCGGAGATCTCCCTGCTCACCGGCATGTGCGCGGCGGAGATGATGCTGGACGCCGGGGTCGGGATCTTGCGCACGGTGCCCGATCCGGAGCCGCCGACGGTGGCGGCGCTGCGCCGGTCCGCGGCCCGGCTGGGCGTGGAGTGGCCGGAGGACCTGCCGCCCGCCGAGGCGCTGGCCGGGCTGGACCCGGTGCGGCCGGAGGCGTTGGCGGTGCACGTGGCGGCCACGCGGTTGCTGCGCGGCGCCGGGTACACGTCGTTCGACGCGGGGCCGCCGCCGAAACCGCGGCACGCGGGGATCGGTGCGGCCTACGCGCACGTGACGGCGCCGCTGCGGCGACTGGTGGACCGCTACGGCGCGGAGGTGTGCCTGGCGGTGAGTTCGGGTTCGCCGGTGCCGGAGTGGGTGCGGGAGGCGCTGCCCGCGCTGCCCTCGGCGATGGGCTCCTCGGACCGGGTGGCGACGCAGGTGGAGCGGGCGTGCCTCGCGCAGGCGCAGGCGTGGTCGCTGGCCGGCCGGGTGGGGTCGGTGTTCCCGGCGACGGTGCTGCGGACCGGGTCCGGCGACGGCGAGGTGTTCATCCCCGAGCCGCCGGTGATCGCGCGCTGCGCGGGCGAGGACCTCACCGAGGGCCAGCGCATCCGGGTCCGCCTCACCGAGGCCGATCCGCATCGGCGCGAGGTCACCTTCACCACCGCCTGATCGGTCGGTCCTCCCCATCCCTTCGCGTGCGGCCGGTGCTGCTCGGGTACTGGGGGAGGAGACGGCCGCACCTAGATCCACTTCCCGGGGGTAGTGCGAACGGGTGAGATCGGGTTCGAGAGGGTGGACTCGTTCAGTGGGCATGAGCACAGCGGGTCCGTCTAGCGCCGGGTCCGCCGGATGCGGATCGTGGAAGGGCAGCGTCGCAAGGTGACAACGAGGAGGCCCGTCGTGGCTGAGGTGCGCGAGATGACCGTCGGTGTGCTCGGGGGCACCGGCGCCCAGGGCAGGGGGCTGGCGATCAGGTGGGCCGCGGCGGGCCTGCACGTGGTGATCGGTTCGCGCAAGGCCGAGCGGGCCCAGGACGCCGCGCGCGAGATCGCCGAGATCTCCGGCGGCCGCGTCGACGGTGCCGACAACGCGGCCTGCGCCGCGGCCGCCGACATCGTGCTGGCCGCGCTGCCGTGGGACGCGCACGCCGACACCTTGGCCGCGTTGCGCGAACCCCTCGCCGGCAAGATCGTCGTCGATTGCGTGAACCCGCTCGGCTTTGACAAGCAGGGGCCGTTCGCGCTGGACGTGCCGGAGGGCAGCGCCGCGCAGCAGGCCGCCGCGCTGCTGCCGGATTCGCGGGTGACCGCCGCGTTCCACCACGTCTCGGCGGTGACCCTGGCGGACCTGTCGGTGGACCACGTCGACCTGGACGTGCTGGTGCTCGGCGATGACCGGGAGGCCACCGACGTGGTGCGCGGGCTCGCCGACGTGATCCCCGGGGTGCGCGGTCTCTTCGGCGGCCGGTTGCGCAACGCCCACCAGGTGGAGGCGCTGACCGCGAACCTCATCGCGATCAACCGCCGCTACAAGGCGCACGCCGGGCTCCGCATCACCGACGTGTGAGCGGCGGACCGCGCGGCAACCCGGTGCGCAGGGGGTGAGCGGCGATGGCGGAGCAACCGGCCCAGCTGCCGTCGGAGGCGGCGAACTGGACCGATGACGAGCGGGAGCGGGCGAGCCAGCTGCTCGACGGCCGCGCCACCGTCGTCAACGTCCGCAAGAGCGGGCCGCACCGGCACCTGCTGCCGTGGCTGGAGCGGGAGGGCCTGCTGACGTACGTGGGCCATTCCGGTCCGCGCCACTCGTGGCCGGCGTCCGACTTCGCCAGCCCGTTCGTCAAGGAGGCCAAGCACGACCGGGCGGCGATGGTGCAGCACTACGAGCAGTGGCTCGATGAGCAACCGGAGCTGCTCCAGCGCCTGCACGAGGGCGAGCTGAACGGCCGCGCGCTGGGCTGCTGGTGCGCCCCGGAGCAGTGCCACGCCGACGTCCTGGCCCACCGCGCGCACTGAGTGAACGGACCGTTCGTCCAGTAGAGCTGGATGAACGGTCCGGCGCACCGGTGAGATCCAGTCGGAACAGGCCAAGAAGGACCTCGCCAC